>JAFADI010000259.1 GCA_023424965.1 Bacillota bacterium | reverse complement strand
TTGAACCTGAATTGATTATCCGAGAATCCTCGTAATCAGTATTTACGTATGAAATATCCGTATACCGGAACATGGCGCAGAATTCTCTTCTTATCTCAAACAATAAAGCCTCCAGCGGCTGGAGAGTTAAGGGTTATTTTTGTTTACATGAGATAATGTGAAAATGCACGGAGCGATTGCGCCACTAAGATACATTTGCTTGTAGTTGGCAGGTTATTCTCATGTAAGTCTGTGCAGGAATTGTTTTTTTTACCACTCTCTGTGCTATAATATAAGTGAGTATGGTGGTTGAAAGGAAAATTTGTTATGAAGTCAAAATTTGTTGCCTATATTGAAAAGGACACGGAAACTGGCTGTTATGTTGCGATAGTTCCCGGAATACCTGGAGCACACACAGGCTGACACGCTTGATGAACTTCAAATTAAACTTAAAGAAGTTGTGGAACTATGTCTGGAAGAAATGGACCCGGAAGATAGAAAATCTTTGCCTGAATTTGAATGAGATACTTAAAAATTTATAGAATATTTAGGAGAGTCCCGCCCATGGGGCTCTTTGGCTATTCGGATGAAAATATAATTGCCATAATAAAATTATATTGGGGGTAATGAATTGGACAAGATAAATGTCTATCAGAAATTGAGCCTTTTTAACGAGCATTGGAGCCCTAAAGTCTTAGGGGAAGTGAATGATTCCTATGTGAAGGTTGCCAAGCTCAAGGGAGAGTTTTTATGGCATACGCATGAGAATGAAGATGAGATGTTTTATGTTCTCAAGGGCACATTGACGATAAAGCTGAGAGACAGGGATGTTATTTTAAATGAGGGCGAATTTCTCATCATTCCAAAGGGCATTGAACACATGCCGGTTGCCGAAAGTGAAGTCCACGTGATGTTGATTGAACCCAAAACGACCCTGAACACGGGCGATGTAAAGAATGACAGAACCGTAGAGAAGCTCGACCGGATTTAATGATTTATGTTTGAAGGGAAATTGCATATGCACCCTGTTGATACGGAACTTCGGAAATGGAAAAGTGAAGATATTGAAAATGTTGCGAAATACGCCAACAACATTAAAATAGCCAACAATTTGAGAAATGCTTTTCCCCATCCATACACGCTCGAAGATGCAGAAAGGTACGTTTCTTCTTGTATTGCAAACAGTGAATCCGACCAATGCTGCAGAGCTATCGTGGTAGCGGGTGAAGTGGTCGGCAGCATAGGAATCTTTATCAAAGATGACGTATATTGCAAAAGTGCAGAAATCGGATATTGGCTGGCAGAGCCTTTTTGGGGAAGAGGCATTATGACACAGGCAATAATGCAATTGTGTGAATATGCCTTTGATACGTATGATATTGTTCGGATATTTGCCGAACCTTTTGCAAACAATTCCGGTTCCCGCCGTTCCCTTGAAAAAGCCGGTTTTACACTGGAGGGAATACTAAAGAACAGCGTCTATAAAAACGGACAAATAGTAGATTCCTGCATATATGCGTTTATAAAGTAAAAAAGTAGTTTTCGCAAAGAGGTGAATGTATGTTGAAAAACCTTTCTTTGGCTTTTATAAGGAGTGAAGATGAATGGATGGACGAGAGATCGCATTACTGATAGCAAAAGGAATTGGATTGTTCCTGATCATTGTATTTGCTGTAAAAATCGGAGTAAAAGAGGCCTTGGTGGAGTTTAAAAAAGAAGAGAAGAAAAACAGCGAGCAGCCATAGGGCATATGGAGGTAAGTGGCAGGGAGTGTGGGCATGGAAGATTATAGTGTCGTCAAAAATGATTTTAATGAGATCTCAGAGCTCAGCGAGCCAAAATGGAACCACAACAACTGTTATTTCGGACATCTCTTGAAATTTATACCTGATGATGTTGAGATCTGCCTTGATATTGGCTGCGGTAAAGGCGAGCTATCCTCCATGTTGTGATGAGATAAAATCACTGGCTGGCAGGCATATACCGGCGGCGAAAATAAAACGCAAACTCTTTTGGAGATATACCTTGCTATGGCAGAAATAATTTGCGGTGTTTTGTGAAGGGGATAAAAGGGTGAACAACAATTTAAATTTGGTGAAAATAATTAAAAAGGTTGTATTTCCGGCCCTGGTTGTCGCTATCTTATTGTGCTTCCCGGCAGCGGCTTTCGCCAATGGCGCCAAAATGTTCGAATATCCTGAGGGACAAGGCAGTTTTTATTTTGATGAGAACTCAAATATAGCTTTGCTGGAAGAGACGGTCTCCTTTAGCGAGATCGAAGCAAAAGGGTCCGATCCCAAAGCGAAAGTTACCGTTGAATACTCCGTTAAGAACTTGCTTGACGAGGAAAGAAACATAAAGATGTTCTTTGTTATTCCCCCGACAGAAAATTTCAAAGTTGTTATGGATAATAAAGACATTACCAGGTCATCTACTTATAAAGAGATACCCTTGCCGGAAAATTGGCTGCCGAAGTTTACAACCAGGCTTGTTGAACCCATAAGCAAGAAAGAACTGTTTGAATCAAATGCAAATGGACACCTGGAAAAAGCCAATGGCCTGGAGATACCCCTTATTTTCAGTAAAAAAGGCTTATCCCATATAAAAATCGAGTATGTCTGCCGTGGCGGATTTTATAACCGGGAAAAGGTTCACACAGCCGTATACGGCTATGTGTATTTTCTGACGCCGGCAAAGTTCTGGGAGGGGGAGCCGAAGGTGAACCTCAATGTTTCTCTGCCTGATACGGGAAATTACTCTTTTTACTCCAGCATACCCATGCAAAAGACCTCTAAAAACACCTATAGTGCAGTGCTGTCAAAGCTGCCTGACAGCGAGTGGAGCTTTTCTTTTACGGATAAAAGCAAGCTGATCTTTGGCACCAATAGTACGAAAACCCATAGTATGCTCACTTTGTTATCTGGCTTTGTCCTGTTCGGAAGCCTGTTGATTGCCTCAATCCGTTTCAGGAAAAGATATTTGCGGTTTGTAGGATACGTACTTTCCGTGGGCTTCATATTTGCTGTTTTAGGCAAAGTTGTCGACGGCTATGTGGGGGACTTGCTTATTTACGCATTACTGATTCTGGTATTTTTCATACTCATCCCTGTTTTTTATCTCATCTTCAGGTTCACAACAAGAAAGCATGGCTGACAGCCCACACCGGTTTGCAACTCCCAAAGAAATGGTGGCAGAATAAATAAAACCCAACAGATCAGACAAACCGCTTGCTCACCAGTTTATTATTGTGAGGAGCAGTAGTAACTTGGAGTGATTTGCCTAAAGACATTACCATTACAAAGGGGGATTTATTTGCCAAGTGAAAATATGCTTATAAGAAATATTGAAACGGATGACGCGGAGAGGTTGCTGAGCCTGTTAAAAACGCTGGACCAGGAAACCCAATTTATGCTGTACGAACCGTCGGAACGCACAACCACGGTAGAAGAGATGAAAGCCAAAATCACGGCAGTAAAAAAATCTTCGGCCTTGTATCTGGTTGTAGAAGAGGGATCGGAACTGGTGGGCTTTATTTCTGCCGAAAGGGGATTTGCAAACCGGATAAAGCATCGTGCCTATATCGTCGTCGGGATTCTGGAAAGGTATATCGGCCTGGGAATCGGAACAAAGCTTTTCGAAGCTCTGGAGGGCTGGGCGAGGCAGGAGTCCATAAGAAGGCTTGAATTGACGGTGATGGCCCACAACGCCAGGGCAATAAAATTGTACAAAAAGTTCGGGTTCAGAATCGAAGGGGTGAAAGAAAGCTCGATCAGGATAAACGGCGCATATATTGATGAATTTTATATGGCAAAGATTTTGTAAAGGCCGCGGTATCTGTGCCATTGACACCTATAGGCGTAATGCACACTTGCTTTGTAAAAATGATTTAATTGACGGAGTTGAGGATTACATGGTTGAAAGCGGGTTAAATAAACTGTATTGGGGATTTATCTTTGTAATGCTTGGGCTTAGAGTTCAAGGGTTTGATATATTGCCGGATATAGTGGGCTTTTTATTTTTTGCTTCTGGCTTCAGCGAGCTTTCTTCAAGAAGCTCTTATTTTTCTTTAGCTGCAAAATACAATGTCCCAATGATAATATTATCTTTATTTTCCATATATCAAGCTCCTGCGCAAGGAGGAGAGATTCAATTAGGACCGTTGGGGATTTGGGGCATCCCTTTGGCGATAGCTTCGGTTTTATTAAATCTGTTGGTGGTATACAACTTGTTTATGGGAATTAAGGATATGGCTAAGACGGCAGAACAACCTGATCTGGTGATTGAGTCTGATGAAAAATGGAACAAATATAAGCTGCTTCAGATTGCAGCACTGTTTTCTTTCATTTTGATTTTCATACCTCCACTAGCTATTGTTTATATTATTGTACTTTTCATTGTATCGATTATATTTGTAATAAGCATATTGAGCTTTTTGAAAAGATGCAGTGAAAGTTTAAACAATTAATTTAGCCTGAGTGCTATATAATTTCATACGGGAAGCAGCTAATTATCTACATGGTTTATGCATAAAAGGCTCACCCTCAGAGGGATGAGCCTTTTACTATTACTGTTATTCTTAGCCGAGGATTGCTTTCAGGTCGGCATCAGGAGTACTGACGGGTCTGAGGCCGAATTTCTCAACCAGGACATTCAACACATTGGAGGAAAGGAATGCAGGCAAGGATGGTCCAATATAGATGTTCTTGATGCCCAAAGCAAGAAGAGTAAGCAAAATACAGACAGCCTTCTGCTCATACCATGAAAGAACCAGCGTCAGAGGCAAATCATTCACACCGCACTCAAAAGCGCCTGCAAGGGCTACCGCCACCTGGATTGCCGAGTAAGCGTCGTTGCACTGGCCCATATCCATGATCCGCGGCAGGCCGCCGATTTCACCGATGTCAAGGTCATTGAAACGGAACTTGCCGCAGGCAAGAGTCAATACAACGGTATCCTTCGGTGTATTTTCAACAAATTCGGTATAATAGTTTCTTCCGGGCTTAGCGCCGTCACAGCCGCCAACCAGGAAGAAATGCTTGATGGCACCTGCTTTTACAGCATCAATGACCTTGTCTGCAACGCCAAGGACTGTGTTTCTGGCAAAGCCGGTCATCAGCTCCGTACCGCCGTTGATACCGGTGAGTTTTTTGTCTTCACTCCAGCCGCCCAATTCTAAAGCTTTATTAATGACCGGGGTGAAGTCCTTTTTGCCATTTGCGGCTGGAATATGGATAAGTCCGGGGTAAGCGACAACATCCGTCGTGAAAACCCTGTCGGAATAAGAAGGCCTTTGCGGCATCAGGCAGTTGGTGGTGAAAAGGAAGGCCGCAGGAACGCCATCAAATTCCTTCTGCTGGTTTTGCCATGCCGTACCGAAATTGCCCTTCAAATGTTTATGCTTCTTAAGCTCAGGATATCCGTGGCAAGGCAGCATTTCTCCATGGGTATAGATGTTGACACCTTTTCCCTCCGTCTGTTCCAGCAGTTCCTTCAGGTCATGGAGGTCATGGCCGCTTACAACGATAAAAGGACCTTTTTCAATGGTTGTTGGGACCTTGGTTGGAACAGGGTGGCCATAGGTTGAGGTGTTTGCTTCATCGAGAAGGGCCATGCATTTCAAGTTGACATTTCCGAATTCCATCAGCAGGCCAAGCCATTGATCCACGGTGTGTTCTTCTCCCAATGCCTTCATACCCTTGAAGAACCACCCGGTCACTTCAGGGTCTGTTTTGCCGAGATTATGGGCATGCCATGCATACGCTGCCATACCGCGCATACCCAGAAGCAAAGTGGACCGCAAGGATACGATGTCGGTATCGCCGCTCCACAAAGAGTCGGAGGGGAAGTCCTGGCCGCCGCCCAGCTTTTCCTTCTCTGCTTGAACTTTTTTCTTAAGCTCCTCAGTGCGGTCAACCTCGAAACTGACATTGGTCACCGTTGTGAAAAGACCCTGCATCATCAATTCCGCCGCTTCCTTCGTTGGAACCTTACCGTCAGCGGCACGTGCCAGTCCCACCAGTGCACAGGTCAGTTCATCCTGCTTGTTTGCCACGTCCGGTTTCTTTCCGCATACGCCTGCATTTGTACAGGCTTTTCCACCTGCGGTTTGTTCACACTGAAAACAAAACATAGTACTCATAATAAAAGACCTCCTGAATTTTGATATTTATGCCAAATCACGTATTGCCATGACTATGCATCCCACTGAAAAAATTACGCCTTCAGTAAGTTTTATAAAAAGAATGGTTGAAAAGTAATGTTCATTTTATAAACTTCTATTTTCTTTACTCAGCAATATGAATTAATTATAATATAACTGCAGCGAGAAATCGGTAGCCATGGCTACAAAAGAGAGGACAAAATGGTAAAAGACTGTATCGATGTATTAAAAAAGAATGAACTGTTTGAGGGGATTACCACGGCAGAGCTGACCGCCATGATACACTGCCTGAACATGGTGGTCTGTGAATACAGTAAAAGTGAATATATTGCTCTTGCGGGAGAGAAATTCGACAGCCTTGGAATTGTTGTAAAGGGAGAAGCGGCGGCATTAAAGGAAGACGAAGATGGAAACCGCACAATAATGGCCTTGCTGAAACCGGGAGATATATTCGGCGAAATGGCGGCGTTCTGTCAAAAGCCGGCATGGCCCGACAATGTATATGTTCAAGAGCGGTGTACAGTGTGCTTTATACCTTCCATCAGGATTATCAGTGCCTGTAATAATGCATGCCGGTGGCACACCATTCTAATACAAAATTTATTGAAAACCATCTCTGAAAAGGCGTTGATGCTGAATAAGAAGGTTGAGTATCTGACGATAAAGAGCATGCGAGGAAGAATTTGTGCGTTTTTGCTGGAACAGCATAGAATAACCGGGCAGACGACGATTAACCTCCCTATGAACCGCAATGAGCTTGCAGATTTTCTCAATGTATCCAGGCCTTCGATGTCCAGGGAAATATGCAAAATGCGGGATGAGGGCATGGTCGATTTTCATAAGTCTACCTTCAGAATTTTGAACCTTGATGCACTTAAGCTATAAATGAAGATGCTACTATATCGTTGAAAGGCGGGAGCCATATGAAAAATCAAAGAAGAGAAGCAATCCGGTGGGGAATTATCGGCTGTGGGAAGGTCGTGGAAGAAAAGAGCGGACCTGCGTTCAACCGGGTACCGAATAGTTCCCTGTATGCAATCATGAGGCGCAAGGAAGAAGCCGCAAGAGCGTCGGCAAATAAACTCGGCGCAAAAAAGTGGTACACAAAGGTTGAGGAAATGCTCGAGGATCATGCCGTCGATGCCGTTTATATCGCAACCCCGCCGGGTGCCCATCTTGACCAGGCCCTGGCATGCAGCCGGGCAAGGAAGCCCACCTACATCGAAAAACCGGTTGCCAGGAGTTATCACGAAGCCTTGAAGATCGTGGAGGCTTTTGAGTCCTCCAATACCCCTTTGTTTGCCGCCCATTACAGGAGAGCGCTGCCCAAATTCAAAGAAATAAAAAACGTAATTGACAGCGGGGAAATCGGAAGAGTCTGTGAAGTGGATTTCAGACTCAATAGAAAATATCAGCCGGCCGACACAAGCCAGACGTGGTTGTACAATCCTGAAATCTCCGGGGGAGGGAAATTTTTCGATATTGCACCCCATACCATTGATCTGATGATTTTCCTGTTTGGCGATTTTGAATCTGTGCATGGCCTGGCAGCAAACCATAATAAGGATTACCTGGTGGAGGACATCGTCACCATGACGTTCAAAACAACGTACGGTGTTTTGGGGACGGCAAATTTCAATCTGATAGCCAATGAAAAAAGCGATCAAATGACCGTTTACGGAACGAAAGGACATATGGTTTTCAACGTACACGGGGATGCTCCCATAGTCATCAATGGAATAAAGGGAACGAGGCATATCGAAACTAAAAATCCCCTGTGTATCGAAGAGCCGATGATCGAAACCGTCGTGAAGGACCTGCTGGGCTCAGGGATCTGTCCGTGCTCCGGAAGGGATGCATTGAGCACTTCCAGGGTAATTGACGCGGTTTTGTCCGGCTATTACAACGGAAGAGAGGATAATTTTTGGGAAAGGCCCGAAAGCTGGAATAAAACAGAAAGCCAGGGGAGTCCTATCTGAAGGATGGAGCCGCACTGGGTAGATTGATTGTTGATAACTTTATAATTATATTATATCATAATGTTATAACATTTGAAGGCGGGGATGAATAAGCAATGCTGGACGATAAGGCACCTGTGGCTTTGTACTATCAATTAAAGGAAATGCTGGTGGCAAAAATAAAAAACGGCGAATGGGCCATTGAAAGCAAGATCCCCACGGAAAGAGAACTGTGCGACTTGTACATGGTGAGCAGGATAACGGTCCGGAAAGCACTGGAGGACATGGAGCGGGAAGGCTACCTGAGCAGAAAACAGGGGAAGGGCACCTTTGTGACCTCGCCGAAAATCGAACAAAGATTGTCCCGATTTTACAGCTTCAGTGAAGAGATTAAAAAAATGGGGCTGGAGCCTTCGGCCCAAATGATGGAATTTTCAATCCTGCCCGCCGACGAGAAGCTGGCGGCTGCACTGGCTGTGAACAAAAACTCAAGTCTTTACAGCATCAAGCGGTTACGGTTGGCGAATAATGAGCCCTTTGCCCTGGAGACCTCCTATTTGCCCTGTGATCTGTTTCCGGGCCTGAGCCGGGAAGAAGTGGCTTTAAAGGGCTTGTACAACACCATGAAAACAAATTACAATATTGTTCCAACCGAGGCGGAAGAGGCCTTTGAAGCCATATTGATTGATAAGGATGCCGCGCGGGACCTGAATGTAAAGAAGAAATTTCCCGGGATCTTCCTGGAAAGACACACCTCTGCCAACGAAAGGGTGGTTGAATACTGCAAAAGTATTATCCGGGGCGACCGTTACAAATACAGGGTTGTTTTAAAATTGTGACAGGGCCTGCGGGAGAATGCGCGGTGAGGTATCAAACTTGCGAGGTCAAAGAGTGTATCCGTTTGCTAATCTTGGCATAAACACAAAATTCATTATCATCCTGGTGCTGTCGAGCATATTGCCCATCGCCGTCCTTGGAGCATACGCCTACAACACGTCGACGAGCTTTCTTGAGCAGCAGACCGAGAGTTCGGCAAACCAGGCGCTTAACCGGGCCTCTTTGTATTTTGACCTCAATATGCAGATGATCAACGACTATGCGAAAAATCTTTCCAATAATTATCTTGTAAAAAGTGTGCTCGTGAAAGACCGGCTGGGAGAAAATGCAGAGGGGGAAGCCGACAGTATACGGGTTCAGATCCAGGCTTCCATGCAGGGCATCAAAATCCCCGTCAGGACCTTTATTCTTTCGGCCAACGGCAGCTGCTTCAACAATTTTCCCATTGAAAAGCAGAAAATAAGGGATGCAATGGAAAAAATCCAACGGGAGCAGTGGTACAGGGACAGCTACATGAATGTAAACTCAACCAGGTTCGTGGGTGTGAAAAAGAGTTACATTGAAAACTTTGAGGGAAAATACCATTTGTATTTTTCCCGGAGCATCATGAGTGAGGAAGGCGATTTCCTGGGAGTTGTGCTGCTGGACATCAATACCTATACCTTCAACAGGACCTTGAATTCCAGTGTCAACAGTGAGGGAGACCTTTTCTACCTTGCGGATGAAAACAATGGGATCATCTCATTTTCCGACGAAGGGACAGACGAAGATAGAAAATATTCAAAGGATGTTTCCGCGTATTTTGGCTTTGATCCGTTTTCCAATGCCTCAAACAGCCAATATTTTGTGTCCCGCGCAAGGCTGATGAATGAAGATTGGACCCTGTTGTACTTTGTGGACAAGCAGAATATTTTTGATAAGACAAAAGGCATCACCGTTTTCACCTTGAGCCTCATCGGAGTCCTTTTGATCATCGAATTTGTCCTGTTCCTATTTGTAAACAGGGCCATCACCAACCCCATCGTACAACTGGCAAAAGCCATGGGAAGGGTACAAAGCAGTGATCTTGAAGTAAAGCTCCAGGCAAAATCCACGGATGAAATCGGCTTGCTGGCATCCGGGTTCAACAAGATGATCGCCGATATTAAAAGCATGATCGAGAAAATCCGGTTGGAGGAGAGACAGCTCAAGGACCTGGAGTTTTCAATGCTTCAAGCGCAAATCAAGCCCCACTTCCTGTACAACAGCTTGAATGGCATCAAGTGGATGGCGGATATTATGGGGAACGGAAACATCAGCCTGGCAATAAGCTCTCTGATAAAGCTGCTCCAGTATTCCATCGGGAACATAGAAGATACCATCGTTTTGAGTAAGGAAATAGAATACCTGGAAAGCTATATTTTCCTCAACAACCTCAGGTTTAAGAACAAATTCCGGTTTGTCTGCCGGATACCTGAGCAGGATATGAAGCAGCGTATCACCAAATTTATTCTGCAGCCCTTTGTGGAAAATTCCATCATTCATGGCTTTAGCGAAAAGCCCGGGCTGGGTACCATCACTTTGTCCATGGAGAAAAGCGGAAACGATAGAGTGCTGGTCATAGAAGATGACGGTCTGGGAATGACGGCTGAAAGCATTGACAGGACTCTAAATAGTGAAAATGGGCCGAATGAGGTAATCGCACACTTTGGCATCAAAAACGTGGACAGCCGCTTGAAAATACTCTACGGCGATGCCTATGGCGTCAAGATAGAGAGTGAAGCGGACAGGGGAACCAAAGTGTTCATAAGGATTCCGGGCAGTTCATGGGAAAGATGAATCAAGAGGTACGGCGGCTGCCGTACAGGGAAAAGGAGAAGCGGAGGCAATGAAAATTCTTATCGCCGATGACGAAATCCTTGTAAGGATAGGGCTTAAGACGGTGATCGAAGGCTTTGGAGAAAGCCATGAAGTCATCGAGGCCTGTGATGGGGCCGATGCTCTGGAAAAGTATTTGAAATTCAGTCCCTCCCTTGCGTTTGTGGATATCAATATGCCCAGGATGGATGGCCTCGAATTTATTGAAGCGGCAAGAAAAGAGAAAAGAAACACCCGGTTTATCATCCTTTCCTGCCACAGCGATTTTCAGCACTTGAGAGATGCCATAAAAACCGGGGTCAGCGATTATATCATCAAGACCTCCCTGGATAACGGGGAACTGCATGAAATCATACAGGAAACCGAGAGGCTCGACAGCGAACGGATAGCGGATAGAGGCAGGACAGGTTCCGGCAATGAGGTGAAAACGGCTGCCGAGGAGGAATTTACAAAAGCGGTCAATGGCATGGCCTATGAGCCTTCTCTGGTAGAAGCCTTCCTTGAACACAAAAAGATAGGGAAACCCTTTGATGTATTGATAGCGGAAGAGAAAGGAACGGCAAACAGGGAGGAACCCGGCAGGGAGATTGAAACCGGGATAAACAACACTTTTGGGGATATGGTCAGTGAATATGGGAGGGGGCATGTGCTGAAATTGGGCAGGTGCAAGAAACTGGTCATCCTGAGCCTGGGTAAAAACCTGGGGAGTAAACCCCATAAAGAAAACCTTGATGAATTCTGCGGGCGGCTTTTGAGCTGCCTGAAAACCTATTTCAACAAGGATTACGCCATTGCCGTATGCATGGACAGCGATGCAGCCCGCTTGCCGGAAGCCGTCAAAAGGACCGAAAGCACATTGAAATATGGCTTTTATGACAGTGAACCGGGATATTACTTCTGTGACGGGGAAGAGCAGGGCTTTGCGATTGAAGCCGAGTCGGAGGCACTAAGGCACGGCGTGGACGATGCGCTCAGGGTATCCGAATTCCACAAAATCTCCGGGCTTCTGGATACCTACGTTGAGGCGGTGAGGCGAAAGCGGACCGTCAAGGTTGAAAAGGTCATCGATACATTTTTCCGGGTCTTCTACAGCATAACGCAATATGCCGAGCTCAATTTCCGGCAGCGGAAGGAGGAAATCATCGACAGCAGCATTGACTATTCCTACTTCCTCGACCTGGGAAACCTGGACGGGATCGCCGGCGTAATCAAGTCGGTGGTGTTGAAGCTGATCGACAGAACCACGGAATACGAAAGCGATTATTACACCGGGATTATAAAAAGGGCGAAAGACTACATTGACCACAACCTGGAGAAAGAAATCAGCCTGAACACCGTTGCCCAGTATGTAAACCTCAGTCCCAGCCATTTCAGCAAGATATTCAAGGACACCTACGGGATGAATTTTATCGATTACTGTATCAGCGTCAGGGTGGAAAAGGCGAAGGCGTATATCAACGAAGGGATGAAGGTGTTTGTTGCAGCCGAAAAGGTGGGCTACGGCAGCTACAGCTATTTCTCCAGGCTTTTCAAAAAAGTTACGGGAACCACCCCGGAGGAGTACAAAAAGGTAAAGGACAAAGGCAACATCGAAAGGACTGAAAAACCATAAACGGATACTTTTTTCGAAGTATCCGTTTATTTGTGAAGATCAGGCGGGGTGAGACCTTCTCCGCCATTGCTTTTAGGCCTACCTGGATGACTTCGCCATTTCCTTGTCCATGGCGGCACATACCTCTTTCCCCGATATCTTGCCCACGGTCAAAGGACCGCCCAGCCGCCAGCACTCGGATTGGACATTGGTGGGCCACAAGTCAAAAATGACCACTTTTCTGGATTTGCTGGTAGCGTTTATAATGGTTTTTATCAAGGGGCACAGATTGGATTTTGCGATGTCCTCTTCCGTGATCCGCGTATCATTGGGTATACCCGCACCGCTGGTGGTATTGAGCCTCATCAGGTTGAATTCCCTGGAGTTTAAAAGTTGAATGAACTTGAAGGACAGGTCGGGATTCTTGCTGTAATTTGTAATGCAGAAGTTCTGCCCCGGGCCTACATAGAGGTAATCCCCGTTTGGGCTTCCCGGATCCGCAGGCGGAAGCATGAACACGCCTACGTCATCCTTCAGTGAATCATATATTCTGGCGGCTTCCCAGTCTCCGCCGTACATCATTGCGCCCGAACCGGCGATAAACTTGTTTCTCATTTCATCATTGGCACTGATGGAAAGCGCATCCTTGTTGATATATCCTTTTCGTCCAAGGGTAGCCCATATGTCAAGGGCTTTTTCAAAGGGGGAGCCTGCAAATTTGAAATCCGGTTTCAGCATCTCACCGTAATCGCTTCCCACCATGGTACCCAGGAAAGCTCCAGCCGCCCATTGGGCAATGAAGCCGTCCTTTGCACCCACCACAAAGGGGACGATGCCCTTCGCTTTCAATTGCTCGCAGAGTTTATACAGGTCCTCCATGGTCTGCGGGGGCAGGCTAGACTCAGCGATACCGGCCTTGGCAAACAGCGGCTTGTTGTAGTAAACGCAATTCTGGTTGTATGCAAGGTAGGGAATCCCGTAAACATCCCCTGTCTGACCGAAGTCTTTCCTGGCCAGCTCCCAGCCGAAGTGGTCCTTATAGTCCTCGTCTTTCAAATACTTGTTTAAAGGCACCAGGTAATCGGAGTAGTCCGTCGTGGGAGCTCCGGCCCAGGACAGGAACAGGTCCGGTCCGTTGTGAGCCATATTGGCCGCTTTGAGCAGTTCCTGATAGTTTTCGTCCGGCTGGTTTACCTCATTAATTGTGGCGTTGTTCTCCTCTTGAAACTTTTTGAAGAATTCCATCCTCTTTTCTTTTTCGTCCTTTATTTCTTCGTCACCGAAGGAATTGGGATGCCAGAACACCAGCGTTGCCTTTTCATTGGGAGCAGGTACCGCCGATTCCGGCTTGCTGGAATTGCATGCGGTAATGGATAATGCGAGTGAAAACACCAGAATAAAGGAAAGGAATTTTGTCAACTTTCTCACCAACATCGTTTCAACCTCCAAAGGAATAGTATTCAGCGCGTCCGGACCCTGCATGCTTTTATTATAAGTTGTTTGTCCGGAATAAAAAATGATTTGTTTTTGTTTCCATATTTCTTTTTTTAGTAATTCCAGGACTTTCTCCGGAAGGTTCCGGCACGGGGAGTGGTTTTTTTGCGGTGGGGCATCTCTTTTTTTGTGATGGGCCCTCCCGGCGATCCTTTATGGCCGGAAAAGCCTCACAAAAAAGAAGATGCAGGGAGCAAGGAAAGTCATTGTTTGAAAAGGGCGCCCAAGTATAATTTTCTGTATAGGGCCGATGCGTAATCCGAGAATTCATGTAAAAGGAGAGGGTTTCTTGATTAAGAGGTTTGAAACTTTTCAAAGAGTGCTTTTCACAATGCCGGTAATTCTTCTGTGTGCGGTTTTCCTGGTCTATCCCATTATACAGTCTTTTCATGTAAGCCTGACGGATTACAATGGGATGAACCGGATGAACTTTATCGGATTTTCAAATTACATCGAGTTGTTCAAATCCGATGAGTTTTTCGAAGTTCTTCTGAATAATGCCTATTTTTTACTCCTTGGCGTACCCCTTTCGGTCTTTTTGCCCCTTGTGATCTCCATATTGCTGTATGAAGGAGTTCTGGGGCACCGGTTTTTCAAGGTGGCTTTTTTGCTTCCCACCGTTTTGTCGGTTTCCATTGTGGGCCTCTTGTTCCGGTTTATTTTTGCCTATGAAGGTCCTTTCAACAAAATACTGACCCTGACCGGTCTGGACCGCTTTGCCGTTGACTGGATCGCTTCCGGCAGGACCTCCATTCCTTTGATCATTACGGCGATGATCTGGTCTTCTTTTGGTGTAAATGTAATTATCTATCTTGCGGGAATGGCGACGGTCCCCACATCCGTCTACGAGTCGGCGGACCTGGATGGCTTCAGCTGGTTCGGAAAGCTTTTTTTCATAACGCTGCCCATGATATGGAACGTCTTCGAGTTTGTTACCATCACCAGCATCATCAGCGTCTGTTCAAGCATGTTTGGCTATATTTTCAATATAACCAACGGAGGTCCGGGGTATGAGAGCACGGTTCTGGAGTACCTGCTCTATATCAAGGGCTTCCGGCTGAATGACCTGGGCTATGCAAGCGCCATCGCCATGGTGCTGCTTGTGGCCATCGTTTCCATCACGGGCGGCATCCGGAAGCTTTTTGCAAAGGGGGGAATGTAAATGAAAAGGAGCAGGCTCAAACCGTCCAATGTACTGATCTTTTTAGCCCTGACGGTGGTCGCGCTGACAACGGTTTTTCCCTTCTACATCATGATGGTATCCGCGTTGAAGACCAACAGCGAGTATGCCAAAAACTTTTTAGGACTGCCCCAGGAGGTGACAATCAGAAGCTTTTCCATGCTTTTTGACCGGTTTAATGTGGTGGGAATGACCTTTAATTCTTTGATCGTCACCACGGCTGCATTGGCTGCTTCAACCTTCCTCATCGCTCTGGCCGGCTTTATTTTTGCCAAACTTCCCTATCCGGGGAGTGACAGGATATTGATGGCGATTGTTTCATGCATGACCATCCCCACCATCATTCTTTTGATTCCCATCTATCAGATGATGTCGGGACTGAAGCTCATAAACAACTACGCTTCCCTTATTCTGTACTTTACCGCGGAAGTGATCCCTTTTTCCCTGTACCTGCTGACCTCCAACTTCAAGGAGGCAATTCCGACCGAGTGTATCGAGTCTGCAAAAATTGACGGGGCAGGCCTGTTCTCCCTCTTCCGGCACATCGCTCTTCCGCTGGGCAAGCCGGCCATTTTTACCCTGCTGACCTTGAACTTCCTGTATATCTGGAACGAGTTCCTCTATTCCATGCTTTTTCTCCAGACCAATGAACTCCGCACCCTTACCGTCGGAGTGGCCACCATCATCGGAAAGCGTGTAACCGACATGCCTTTGCTTTATGCGGGACTTTTTGTCAATACGATTCCGGTGATCGTCGTATTCGGCATCTCCCAAAAATATCTTGTAAAAGGGCTGACCGCAGGAGCGGTTAAAGGATAAATCACAAATAAGTTGATAAGGAGTGGTACCATGAAAAAAATAGCTTTTATCGGTGCAGGCAGTATGGATTTCACAAAAGAGCTTGTCAGGGACATTTTGACCTTTCCGGCGTTTGCCGACTGTACCATCGCGCTGATGGACATAAATGCGGAAAGGCTGGCCGCCATTCAAAAAGTGGTGGAGAAAATTATTGAAAAGGGAAGGTATCCGGCGACGGTCATGGCTACGACAAACCGCGCCGAGGCGCTGGAGGGAGCCGACGGCGTATTGTGCACCATCCTTGCGGGAGGAGTTGAGGTCTGGCGCAACGATATCGAGATACCGAAGAAATACGGAGTGGATATCTGTGTCGGCGACACACGGGGGCCCTCCGGTGTTTTCCGTGCCCTCAGGACCATTCCGGTGGTGCTGGACATTTGCAGGGATGTTGAAAAGTATTGCCCCGATGCGGTGTTTTTGAACTATACAAACCCCATGGCGATGATTTGCAGGGCCATGCAGGGACAGAGCAAGGTTCAGGTGACGGGCCTGTGCCACAGTGTCCAGCATACGGCAGGAATGCTGGCAAGCTGGATCGGCGCACCCATGGAGGAAATCACCTATCTTTGTGCAGGAATCAACCATCAGGCATTTTATCTCGAGTACAAATGGAATGGCAAAGACGCGTATCCCTTGATACGGGAAAAGGTGAAGAGTGCGGAGATCTACCGGCAGGAGATGGTAAGGAATGAAATGTTCCTTCATCTGGATTATTACCCCACCGAATCAAGCGGGCATGATTCGGAATACAATCCCTGGTTCAGGAAAAGGCCGGACCTGATTGAAAAATATTGCAAACATGGAACCGGGTGGAATCCAGGTCATTATGGGGCCATATTGAAGGAATACCTGGAGCGGGAACATACCTGGAAGAGTGAAATGGAGAAGATGGTTCTGGAGGAAAACATCGACCTGCAGCGCGGTGATGAATATGCCGCATACATTTTTAACGCAATTTTCGGTGATAATACCTTGTACAAATTCAACGGCAATGTCCGCAACTTCGGCTTGATCGACAATCTTCCCGAAGGCTGCTGTGTTGAAGTTCCGGTTCTCGCTTCAAAGAACGGCATCGAGCCGATTCATGTCGGTCCCCTGCCGGCACACCTGGCCATACTGAACAACATCAGCGCCAGGTGTGAGGAACTGGCGGTGGAGGCCGCAATCGAGGGAGACCCGAGAAAGGTTTTCCATTCCATATGCTTCGATCCGCTGACTTCTGCGGTTCTGAGCCTGGAAGAAATCAGGACGATGGTGAAGGAGCTGCTGGAGGTAAACCGGGATTGGCTTCCACAGTTCAGCAAAAAGCTTTAACGGCCTTCGCAGATTTGGGGATTTTGGATACCCTTTCGAGGAAATAACCCTTTGCATTTTGTATTTTACACACGGATTCGAAATTCTGAATATTTACTTTCCTTGCCGGCGGGGAATAAAATGACAGTGTGCTGCAGCAAAACACGAAAGCTCAAAATTCAAATGGAGGGGTAGGCATGATGAAAAGGTTTTGTAAGGCCCTGTCAATTTTACTGATTTTCATGTTCACGGTTACATTGTTTGCCGGATGCGGCAGTACTGAGAACAAGACACCGGATGCAAAAACTCCGGAGACAAAGCAAGGAGAAAAAGCAGAGGCAAAGAAAATTACCGTTATAATACCGAAGCATGAGATGGACACCAAAGGCTTTTTTGAACAAAAGACAAGGGAATTCGAAAAGGCAAGCGGAATCCAGGTTGAATTCATAAGCATGTCCTGGGACAACGTGGCGGACAAGATTACGGCGGAAATGGCCACCAATGGCACATCTTTTGATGTGATGGAGTTCGATAATGCCTGGGTGGCAAAATTCGTTACCAACGGCTGGGTAGCTCCCCTTGACGAGTTTTTGACGGAGGATATGAAGAACGGAATCCTTCCGGGCCTGCTGGAGAAGTTTTCATATAAGGGACAGCATTACGGAATTCCCTGGAACAACGACACAAGGTTCTTCATGTACAATAAGAAGAAGCTTGCCGATGCCGGTATCAGCGCTCCTCCAAAAACCTGGACGGAACTTGCCGAGCAATCGAAAATACTCAAGAGCAAGGGCCTTGTAAAATACGGTTTCATCGACTCCTTGATGCAGGCTCAATCGGGAACCAACGAACTCACGTACTTTGTGTACACCTTTGGAGGAGATTTCCTTGATAAGGATTCCAAACCCGCCGCTTCCGGCGACAAGGGTGTAAAGGCCGCCTATGAATTCCTGAGCAAGGGTCTTCAGGAAGACAAGATCATTGATCCCGCCTCCGTTTCATCCGACTACCAGACAGTGGCAAACGTCTTTTTGAAGGGCGATACGGCATTCTTTGTCCAGGCATGGCCCGGAGTTTATACCATGGCCGATGATCCAAGCGTTTCAAAAATAAAAGGTGAAATAGCGGTTGCTCCCTATGCTTTAGGTGCAGATGAAAGCTCTGCAAAAGTTCTTACCCTGCCTGAAGCCTATGCCATACCACAGTCAAGCAAAAATAAAAAAGAAGCCTGGGAATATATAAAATTCATGTCCAGCAAGGACTTCGACAAGCAAAAGGGCCAGGAAATCGGAGCTCTTCCAATCTGGAAGGACAACTTTAACGATGCGGATCTTCTGAAAATGTATCCCTATTGGGAAAGCTTCGGCAAACAGTCTCAAAATGCAAAAGGCTTGCAGGATATCCTCTGGTATGACGAGATGTCCAACATCGTACAGGTGGAATCCCTGAAGATCCTGATGAACAAAGCAAGTGCCGATGAGGGGCTGAAGACCATGGATGAACAGTTTAAGAAAAAGATGCGATAACGGAACAGGCACATGGATGAAAAAGCGCAGGACTTGTATCAGGCATACGGGTCCTGCGCAATTCTTAAAATGGTGGGAGCAATCATGAATAATTTGATCAAACTCAGAAAACACAATAAACTTGAATCCTTTTTTGACACGGGTAATTCCCTGGCCTATACCCTCCTGGTACCGAGCCTGGTGGTTATTTTCGGAGTAATGCTTTACCCGATCCTGTATTCCTTCGTTATCAGCTTCAGTGAAGTGGTCTTTTCCAACAACACCATTACTTTTGTCGGCCTGAAAAACTACATTGAAATGTTTTCCGACACTTACTTTCTGAATTCCATCGGAATCACCGTTTATTTTTCCATTGTGACGGTGGCGGCAGAAATTGTCCTGGGAATTGGAATGGCAATGGTTCTGAACCAGGAGTTCAGGGGCAGAGGCTTTGTGCGCGGCATTATGATTTTGCCCTGGGCACTGCCCAGCGTTGTCAATGCGATTATGTGGAAGTGGATCTACGACTCCAATTACGGTGCCTTAAACGCGGCGCTTTCACAGCTTCACCTCATTGACGGCTACCAGCTGTGGCTGTCCGATCCGGCTTCCGCCCTGAACCTGATGATCTATGCAAACATCTGGAAGGAAACGCCTTATGTGGTGCTGCTCACAATCGCTGCTCTTTCCAACATTCCTTCCGAACTGTATGAATCCGCCAGGGTGGATGGCGCAAATTCCTGGGTGGCCTTCTGGAGGATAACCCTGCCGATGATCCGACCTGTGGTTCTCATTCTTGCCATCACAAAAACCATATGGGCGCTGCAGACCTTTGAGCTTGTGCTGATATTGACGGGAGGCGGGCCGGCAAACGGTACCCAGCTGATCACCTTCTTTATCCATAAGAATACCTTTAAGTTCCAGGACTTCGGATATGGTTCCGCGATGGCCTATTTCCTTACGATCATTACTTTTGTCCTGTCTTTTATTTACATCAAGTTTCTTTCCAAAGATGGAGAGGTTATTTAATGGGGAGTGGTGGAAAAATGCCGTATTCACAAATAAGCAAAACATGTAAAAAGTATGTCATCTATATCCTGGCGGCGCTGATCGTCCTGTATGTGCTGGTGCCCTATGCCTGGCTTGTGCTGTCCAGCATATCCACGAAGGTCGAATTGACGAGCGTACCTCTCCAATGGATACCGAGCCATCCGACGCTGGACAACTACTTGAATATTTTTATGGGGAGGAGCAATAGCACGTCCGATGCGGCAAGCCAATTCAAAAGTGCTCTGGCGAACAGTGCGGTGATTTCCGTTTCCGTTACGGCCATTGCAATTATCATTGGCGTTTTGGCCGCATATTCCTTTGCCAGATTCAAGTTCAAGGGCAGGAAAACTTCCTTTCTGCTTGTTCTGCTGACGCAGATGATACCTCCCATTGCAATTATCATTCCATTGTATATGCTGATGCTTAAGTTTAAACTCATGGACAGCAAAATCAGCCTTATCATCATTTACCTTTCATTGATCCTTCCATTTATCATATGGATTATGAAGGGATACATGGCAAGCATACCGGTTGAGCTTGAAGAAGCTGCCCGGATCGACGGATGTTCCAGAATGAAAACATTTTTCAGGATCGTGCTGCCGCTTTCGTCTTCCGGACTTGCTTCCACCACCATCTTTGCCTTTATTATTGCGTGGAATGAGTTTTTCTACGCCATGAATTTCACGACGACGCTGAATGCAAAAACCCTTCCGGTGGTGATAACGGAATTCAGCAGTAAATTTGGAGCAGACTATATCATGACCTGTACCGTTGGGGTCATTGCCAGCCTGCCGCCGGTGCTGCTGGCACTGGTCTTTCAGAAGTACATTATCGCAGGTCTGACAGCCGGTGCGGTAAAAGGCTAGTCCGAAGATTTCCGCAAGGATTTTGTTGTATAATTGAAACAGTGGCCCTTTTTATAACAAGGAAAGCCCGGCTGGGGGGAATACTGTCATGAAAACACCCAATTTCAAAAGTTCAAGCGTGCTGGTAAACTGGAGTATTTCCTATGTATCCATCCTGCTGATTCCAATCCTGATCAGTATCGCCGTCTATTATGCGACCAGCGGGATTCTGGAGAAGGAAATCGCAGATACGAACCGGCAGCTGCTGAAACAGGTGAAGAATGCCATCGACAGCCGGCTGGCGGACATCGAAAAAATCGGGATGGAAATATTATTCAACCAAAACATTAAAAGTCTTTCCAGCCAGGGCCAGGACCTGGAGAAAATAGGGAATTACAATTCGGTCATCCGGGAGCTGGGGGTCTACAAGATTTCCAACAGCTTTATCGACAACCTGTATATCTATTTGCGCGAAGAGAATTGTGCCATCAGCTCAAGCTCCTATTTGCCCGGTAAATATTTTCATTATAACCTGGGGAGCTACAAAGGAATTGATGAAAGGCAATGGGACGAAATTTTGATGAAAAGGGATGTCAAGGGCTTCAAGCCCTTGCTGTCAATGAACGGCAGCAGCATGAACAATGTGGTTGTCTATACCAAGCCCATGCTGGTTGGAAATGAGAGCGTTCCAAGTGCCATGCTGCTGATCACCATGAAAAATGCGAAGCTCCTTGAGAGCATTTCAAACATCGACTGGATCAATGAGACCAGCATCCTGGTGATCGACAAAAACGACAATGTGATTTCGGCCAATGTGGACCAGGGCATTGCGGAGGCGGTCAAATATGGGGAGCTTACGAGGGACAGCGGCATCCTCCACATTTCAAAAGGCGCTGAAAAGCTCACGGTTTCCTATACCACCTCGGACATCACCGGCTGGAAATATGTTTCCATCATCCCTACGGACGTATTCAAAGAGAAGGCCGACTTTATAAAAAATTTAACCCTCATCAGTGTATTTTTAAGTGTGGTCATCGGCTTTGTCCTGATCCTTGTGTTTGTAAAAGCGAACTATAACCCCATGGGCAAGCTCGTTGGGCTGCTTGCCTCAAGCTCCGGACTCATCACGGACAAAAAGGTGAATGAATTCAAATTTATTCAGGATTCCATTGAACGGACCATTGATGAAAAGGAAAGGGTTGAAAGGGACTTACGGAAGCAAAACCGCATCATCCGGTCAAGCAAGATCGTGGACCTCCTGAAGGGGAAAATCGTATACAACCAGGCGGTTTCCGAGATACTGGGGGATTATGATATCCGGTTTGACTCACCGCATTTTTTTGTCATGCTCATCTCTCTGAATGAAGACAGTGGATTTTTCACCAAAACGGACAATATGGGCATGGAGCCGGCAGAAAAGCAGGAGCTGGCCGGGTTTATCGTTTCCAATGTGGTCGAGGAACTGCTGTGCCAGTCCCAGTATGCCGTTGTTGCCGAAATTGACAAGATGGTGGCCTGCATCATCAACCTGAAGGAAATCGAGGAGGACTTTTTACTTCAGGAGTATTTGTCGGATATCATCCGGAAGCTGGAAGAGGTGGTGAGCGAGAAGTTCAACATCGGTCTGAAGGTTTCCATCAGCGGCTTTAAAAACTCGTTTCCGGACATGTATGAGGCTTATGTGGAAGCCCTGGAGGCCATGGAATATAAAAAGGTCCTGGATATGGACAATTCCGTCATTGATATCCGTATCGGAGCGGAAAAAAAGGAAGTGCTGGAGTGCCAGTACTATTATCCCATGCAAATGGAACAAAAACTGATCAATTATATTAAAATCGGTGATTTCCAGAATTCAAAAAAGCTGCTGGATGAAATCTATGAAAACAATTTCTTGAATTCCTCACCGCCGCTGGTGGTGGTAAAATGCCTGATGTTCAACCTGATCAGCACCATGTTCAAAACCCTGAATGAAATCGGGGGCTCCTGTGACAAGAGCTTTTTGGAGGGACTTGATCCCATCAACAAGTTAATGAGCTGCCATACGGTCTTCGATATGAAAAAAAGGCTGGCGGACATTCTGGAGGAAGTGTGCAGCTATATTGAATTGAGCAGGAAAAATGACAACAAGCAAATTAATAATCTGACGGTCAAATTTGTGGAAGAAAACTATAAGGACCCGAATTTGAACATCTCAATGATTGCGGAACATGTGGGGATCACACCCGCATATCTTTCCAAGCTGTTCAAAGAACAAACGGGCATGCTGCTGCTGGATTTTATCAATACGCTGCGCATTGAAAAAGCCAAGGACCTTATGAAATCAAGGAAGTTCAACATTGGCAGCATTGCATCGGAAGTGGGCTTCTACAACAGCAACACCTTTATAAGGATTTTTAAGAAATATGAGGGAGTAACGCCGGGAAAGTATAAAGATTACGGATATTAAGCCCGGGGATACTTGAAAAGGGGAAGCACTTTTGTTAAAATGGTTATAACATTATAACAATATGATAAACAATAAATATTTTGAAGAGGTGACGGACATGAGTTTAACGTATCATGAAACCAAGACGCAGTATTCGGCTTTAAGGGAAACATTTAAATTACTGGAGGAGCAGAAAGAAGCGCTGAACAAATTCTTTGGCGGCTGCAAGCCCAAATCCATAACATTTATCGGCTGCGGGTCGAGCTTTTACATCTCACAGTCTTTTGAAACGATGGCAAGGGTGAAGCTGGGAATTCCCTCCGCATCCCTCCCGGCCGGAGACCTGATGCTGCATTATGAGGAATACCGCGAAGCCCTGAAGGACACACTGCTCGTCGCGGTCTCAAGGTCGGGAAGCACCAGTGAGATTGTCAATGCAATTACAAACGTGAAATCCACGATGAACATACCTGTCTTATCGGTGACCTGTATAGAAAACTCCCAGCTTGAAAAGCTTTCCGACTTCTGCCTTGTTCTTCCCTGGGCCTTTGACGAAAGTGTGTGCCAGACAAGGACGGTCAGCAACCTGTATGCCACGGTACTCCATATCATCGCCGGATGGGCCGGAAAAGACAAAGTGATAGGGGATATTGACAGGGCTGTGGGAGCGGGGAGTGCCTTCCTGGAAAGGTATGAGGAAAAATTCAAGGCTGTTGCGGAACTGGCATGGGAGAATGTGGTGGTGGTTGCCGATGGAGAAATCCACGGGCTGGCAAAGGAAGGGGCGCTGGCATTCCAGGAGATTTCCCAGATACCTTCCAATTGCTATCATTTGCTGGATGCAAGGCATGGACCCATCGTGATGATTGGAGCGGATACCCTGGTCATTGCTGCGGTGACGGAGAACAACACCGCGTGTCAAATTGATTTTATCAAGGAGATCATTAAAAAGGGTGCAAAAGTTATCGTTTACAGCGATGCGAAAATAGCAGCCATCGACGGGGCCGTACTCCAGGTTTGCTCGGAGCTGCAGGCGGATTACGCCGTCCGCGGCCTTCCCTTCATAAACATTTGCCAGATGGTATCCTACTACAAGGCGATTAAAAGACAGGTAAACCCGGATAAGCCCAGTGGACTCGACGCGTGGATCAAACTGTGAAATTATATATAAATACCGGTTGGGAGTTGGGATGATGAAAAAATTTGATGTGATTGCAGTCGGAGAGCTGAATGTGGACATGGTGATGACGGGATTGAAAAGTGCTCCGACGGTTGGCCGGGAGATCATTGCAAAGGATTGCTCCATTGTGATGGGAAGTTCGACGGCAATCTGTGCCTGCGGGATATCCAGGCTTGGCCTGAAAACCGGTTTTTTGGGAAAGCTGGGCAGGGACGGGTTTGGAGAAATTATTCTCAAGGGATTAAGCGACTATGGAATCAGCCTGGAGCATGTAATCGTTGATAAGAGCATAAAAACGGGCATTACAGTTTCGCTGAGCACGGAAAAGGATAGGGCCCTTGTCACGTATCTGGGGTCAATTGACGCCCTTTTACCGTCCGAGGTGAATATGGAGGTCATCAGGAGTGCAAAGCATATCCATATCGGTTCCTTCTTCCTGCAAAACAATTTGCGGAAAGGGATTGCCGAAATATTCAAATATGCCAGGTCTGCCGGAGTCAGCACCTCGCTGGATGCAGGCTGGGACGACACGGAAAACTGGGATTACGGAATCCGGGAGGTTCTCAAATATACCGACATATTTTTCCCCAATGAAGTTGAGGCGCTGAATATTTCAAAAAAGAATGACATTTATGAAGCCCTGGAGGATCTGTCGGGCTACAGCAAAACCGTAGTTGTGAAATGCGGCCCCAGGGGTGCGGCTTTGAAATCGGGGGACCTGTTCATTGAAAGGCCCACCTATGATTTGAAACCCATCGATACGACGGGGGCCGGCGACTCGTTTAATGCGGGATTTATCTATGGATATATCCACGGGAAATCTCTTGAGGAGTGCATGAACTACGGCAATGCGTGCGGCTCCATCAGTGTGACGAAAATCGGCGGAGCGTCTGCCTGTGCAACACTGGAGGAAGTAGAAAAGCTAATATCGGAGGGGGAGTGATGTCATGCATCCGATAAAGGAAATCGTTGAAATGCAGAAAAAAGGGAAGGCAAAAGGGATTTATTCCGCATGCAGCGCCAACGAATATGTGATCGAAGCCGTGATGGAAAATGCGAAAAACAGAGGCGGGCATGCCCTGATTGAGGCCACGGCAAACCAGGTGAACCAGTACGGCGGGTATACCGGCATGAACGCTTTTGATTTCAAAAAATACGTGTTTTCCATTGCAGAGAGGCTGGGATTTCCAAAGGACAAAATCATCCTTGGGGGAGACCATTTGGGGCCTTTGACCTGGAAAGAGGAACAGGCTGCCGGGGCCATGGAAAAATCAAAGGTTTTGATAAGAGAATATGTGCTGGCAGGCTTTACAAAAATACATATCGATACCAGCATGCACCTTCTGGGAGACAACCTGCAACAGCCGCTGGAGAATGAAGTAATCGCCGAAAGAGGGGCCATTCTTTGCGGGACGGCGGAAGAAGCCTTTGCAGAGTTGAGGGAAACCGAGGCAGAGGCAATGCCGCCGGTATATGTTGTGGGCAGTGAGGTGCCTATTCCGGGCGGAAGCCAGGAAGAGGAGACCCTCACAGTGACGAAGGCAGAGGACTTCGAGAACACCGTGGAAGCCTTCCAAAAAGCATTTTTACGCCATGGACTTGAAAAGGCATGGGAAAAGGTGGTTGCAATCGTGGTGCAGCCGGGGGTGGAATTTGGAGATGATGCAATCCACGAGTACGACCGGGAGGCAGCTGCCGGACTGTCCCGGGCATTAAAAAAATATCCGAATCTGGTCTTTGAAGGCCATTCGACGGATTATCAGACGGCAAAAGCATTGCGGCAGATGGTGGAAGACGGAATCGCAATCTTGAAAGTAGGCCCGGCATTGACCTTTGCCTTGCGGGAAGGACTCTTTGCGTTAAATTATATGGAGAATGAACTGTTCCGGTTCAATTCCGACATTCAACTTTCCAATTTTATTGATACCCTGGAAAATGTCATGGCGAAAAGTCCGGGCAATTGGAAAAAGCACTACCATGGGACGGAAAGCAAAATAAGGTTTGCCATGCGGTACAGCTTCTCGGACAGAAGCCGGTATTATTTGCCCGTAAAGGAAGTCAGTGAGGCCATGGACAGGATGATTGGCAACCTGAAGAGCACACTCATTCCCCTGACATTGATCAGTGAATTTATGCCGGTGCAATATGTGAAAATCAGGAACGGCTTGTTGAAAAATGATCCCGTAAGCCTGCTGAAGGACAGGGTCACCCAGTGCATTGAGGATTACCTTTATGCAACGGAGGGATAATTGTGTAGAATCGACAATTCAATGATAAAGGTACAGAAAGTAGGTCGCCGGCAGATTTCATTGCCGGCAGCCTACTTTCTATATTTTATCCGCCCAACCCGGGATTACCTCCTTTTTTCCATAATTTTCTGATATAATATAGCCAAATGGATACAGAGACTTAGAGCAGAAAGATAGGAAGCCAAATAAATTTTAGCCGGAGAAAAACAGATGATTTTAAAACAGCAGCTGCAGGACTATAAACCTTACAATGAGCAGGAAGAAAACGACAGGCGGGTCATGCTGGAATATATGGACTCCCATCGGGATATTTTGACAAGGAGCAATGAAATCGCGCATTTTACCGCTTCGGCCTGGGTGACAAACCCTGGCCTGGACAGGCTGTTGATGGCCTACCATAATATTTACAAATCCTGGGCCTGGACAGGAGGCCATGCAGACGGAGAGGAAAATCTGCTGTCCGTTGCAATCCGTGAGGTTCAGGAAGAAACGGGAATTACAAAGGTGGTTCCGGTGAAAGAGAGCATCTTCTCTCTGGAGATCATAACCGTCGACGGGCATGTGAAAAAGGGAAAATATGTATCCTCCCACCTGCATTTAAACGTTACCTTCCTATTGGAAGCCCAGGAGCAGGAAAAGACGGTTATAAAGCCGGACGAAAACAGCGGGGTAAAATGGATGGGAATCGAGGAGGCGGTTGCCGCGTCAAGCGAACCGTGGATGCGGGGAATATACAGAAAACTTAACGGGAAACTTAAAGGGTAAGATTTCAAGAAGAGAATCAGAAAGAGGAGACAGCGATATGGACAAAGACAGGCTCAAAAAACAAATTGATTTCCTCGTTGAGATCGATAAGATTAAAAACATATTCAGGAATAACTACCTGGCCGACGGCTCAAGAAAGGAAAATGATGCGGAGCATTCATGGCATCTGGGGATGTCGGTGCTTATGCTGGCCGAGCACTTTGAGGGGATTGACCTGCTGAAAACCGTAAAAATGGTTTTAATCCACGACCTGGTTGAAATTATTGCCGGCGATGTCTATTGCTACGATGAGAAGGGCAATGAAGGCAAGTTTGAGCGGGAGAAAGCGGCGGCGGTCCAATTGTTCTCCATTCTTCCCAGGGACCAGGGGGACGAGCTGTATGACCTGTGGATTGAATTTGAGGAAAGTAAAACGCCTGAAGCCACATGTGCGGCAGTAGTTGACCGGCTGCAGCCGCTTTTGCTCAATTACCATTCGGAGGGGAAATCCTGGCTTGAACACAACATATCAAGTGAAAAAGTCAGGAACAGGAACAGACTTGTGTTTGACAGGTGCAGTGCGGAGATATCCGATTTTGTTGCCGGGATGATCGACAAGGCGGTTGAGAAAGGGTATTTAACGGAGCAGGAGAACGCTTCAAAATAAAGTGGAGGGATTATGAAAATCGAGTACGAATTAAGCAAGCAGGATTACATTGACTTCAACATTTATCATGCCAACAACTCCGAGGTTGTTAAAAAATCGCTGCTGGTGCAGAGATACGTTACCCCGGTTATCTTTTTAATCCTGCCGTTTTTACTTGGGCGGGTGACGGAAATCCCTTTGTGGTACTGGTTCACAGTGTTTCTCGTGACGGCAGTGCTATGGGTTGCCTTTTATCCCAGGTATTTTATGGCAGTGACCATGAAAAGGGTCTCCAGAATGGTAGACGAAGGGAAAAATAAAGACCTGCTGGGGAAACAAAGCATCATTGTTGATGAAGAAGGATTCATCAGGAAAAGTCAGAATGGAGAAAACCGGATGAACTGGAGCGGTGTGGAGAAAATTGTTTCCGCAGAGAAGCATTTCTTTATCTATGTCAGTTCAATAAGTGCCTATGTTATACCCAAAAGTCCATTTGAAAATGAAAGCGACAAAGACCGTTTTTTTGAATTTGTCAGCAGGATGCTGGATGGAAAACAGTAAAAATAAAAGGTGAATGATGTGGGGAAGAAGTTATTGAGTCAGCGCCATCCGGCATTCTATTTTATGGCCGTTTGGTACAGACGGTTCAGAAGGTATATCCATTGGTTTTTTGGAACAGAAAAATATGCGAAAGTTTGTCAGCCGGATAAGCTGGCTTATAGGGTGAAGAAGCACCAATCCGTTTTGATCCGGAAACTCGGGTGCAGCGATGTCCAGCTACAATACAACAAGGTTGTCAACCTGAAAATCGCACTGAAAAAGATCAATGGAATCGTTATTAAGCCGGGGGAAACCTTCTCCTTTTGCAGGCTTGTAGGGCTGCCCACAAAGAGAAAAGGCTATTTGCCCGGGATGGAATTATCCTTTGGTGAAGCACGGCAGGGAATCGGCGGTGGACTATGCCAGATTGCAAATTTGATCTATTGGCTTATCCTGCACAGCCCTTTGACGATGGTGGAAAGGCATCACCACAGCTTTGACCCCTTCCCCGACGACGGAAGGGTCCTGCCCTTCGGAAGCGGAGCCACGATTTTTTACAATTACATCGATTTGCGGTTTACAAACAATACGGTACATACGTTTCAAATAAATCTCTGGCTGACGGAAAAGTGCCTTGAAGGGGAGCTTTTGACAAATCAGGAACTTGATTATGCCTACCATGTATATGAAGAAAACCACCGTTTTTTAAAGCTTGGCGAGCAATATTTCCGCCAAAATGAAATATGGCGGAACAAAATTGCAAAGTTTGAAGGTGGGAGAATTCTTGATACCGAACTCGTCACAAAGAATTTTGCAGAGGTAAAATATACGCCTGATTGTTATATGCTGCTTGATACTGCACAGGGGGAGAAGAGATGAAAACAATAGGCTTGCTTGGCGGAATGAGCTGGGAAAGTACGGTAACCTATTATCAAATCATAAATAGAACCGTGAAAGAACGACTTGGCGGTTTGCACTCGGCAAAATGTCTGCTATACAGCGTGGATTTCCAGGAGATTGAAGAATGCCAGGCCAGTGGAGACTGGGAAAAAGGCGCGGAAATTTTGACTGACGCCGCTTGCGGTTTAGAAAAAGCAGGGGCTGACTTCATCGTCATCTGTACGAATACAATGCACAAAGTAGCGGACCAAATTCAAAAATCAATGGCTATACCGCTTTTACATATCGCAGAAGCGACGGCAGAAGAGCTGAAGCAGAAAGGGATCACCAGAATCGCGCTGCTGGGAACCAGGTATACCATGGAACAGGACTTCTATAAATCAAAATTGATTGAAAGAGGATTGGAAGTGATGATTCCGGATGCAGAAGGGATAGCGAAAGTCAATGCTGCCATCTATGAGGAACTATGTCAGGGGATTATATCGGAAGAATCCCGGCAGGCATTCTTAAAGATCATAGAAAAGCTCGCCAAAGAAGGAGCTCAAGGCGTAATATTGGGCTGTACGGAAATAGGATTGTTGATAAAACAAGCAGACACAGCGGTACCGCTATTTGATACGGCATTGATTCATGCAAAAAAAGCGGCACTTTATTCAATGGACATGTAAAATTGGCGTACTGCCGCAATTCAATATTTAGTAAAGAGTTAAAAAATTGATCAAGTGGGGGTAAAGCATGAAAAAGACAATAGGGATCCTTGGTGGGATCAGTTTGGCTTCAACGATACAATACTACCGTAAAATTACCGATCTGTATTATGAACGGAAAAAGGACTACTACTACCCGGAAATAATTATTAACAGCCTGGACTTTCAATATTTTACCGACCTGGAAAATGAACATAGAACAGAGGAATACATCAATTATATTTTGAAGGGGATCCATTCCCTGGAGAGAGCCGGAGCAGACTTTGTCATTATGGCGGCCAACTCCCCGCACTCCGTATTCGAAGAAGTCAACGGCAAAGCCAACATCCCCATGCTCAGTATTGTTGAGACGACGGCAAAAGAGGCGGAAAGAAGGAAGCTGAAGAAGCTTTTGCTCACAGGCATCAAATATACCATGCAATCAAGCTTTTACCCGGAGGTTTTAAAGCGGTACGGCATCGAGGTAATCACCCCGGAGGAAAAGCACCAGGATGAAATAAATGCCATGATCTTCGAAGAACTGGTGATCAATAAAATAACCGATGGGACAAGGAACCGGATGCTGGATATCATCCGGAGTTATGCTGTGGAAGGAGTGATCCTCGGCTGCACGGAATTGCCACTGCTGATAAACCAGGAGGTGTGTCCGATTCACGTCCTGGACACCCTGAGCCTGCATGCCGGAGCAGCATTGGAATACGCTTTGGACAATGAGTAGGAGTTAAATTATGATGAATTCAAGAGACCGGCATTCATGGAGCGTCTGTGTTTCATCGGATGACATTTTAAACTTCATCGTGTATATTGGGTGCAGCTACGGGTTAATCGACGAAAAAAAATATGCGGGCAAAGAAATTTTGTGGCCACCCAAGTTCTTAAATACGGAAGCTGACAGTGAGCAATGGGAGAAATGGTTTGAAGAAATCGTCAGAATAAAAGCCGAAAAAATTAAAGGTGGAAGGCCAAATACAGCCTATGAAGAATATATGCCTCCGGAGTTTTCAAGTGTCGGGTGCCCCGTATTGAAAGAGTGCTGCAGAAATTCCTGGCCCAAATTCTACGAGTGGTGGAGTATGATGGCTGGAGGCAGAAATGCAACAAACTTTGTAGAGCAACTGGGCAGCGGCAAAATCGGCGAATATGTAAACGAAGTGGAAAGAAAATTAGGAAGAGAAGTGAAGCCCTTTTCATTGAACATCGATTTGGTATATACAGGGATAAACGAAGTGATGGATATCAACGATCAATTTGTGATTGCTCCGTTAAACCCAATAATTACATTGGATAAAGCATGGTGGATTAAAAAATTATATGAAATCGGGTAAATAGAAATGAAGAGGTTTCTTCTAACAATTCTATGTACTGCTATTTGCATTGTTGCTGTACTAACTGTTTTTTTTCATTCCGCGAAACGTAGCTTTGAAAATAGCCTGGCAGAGTATAGCGGCAGCCATACACTCTCCTATTTTATGCCTTTTAAAAATGGAACGGATAAAACCGCGTTTCTGCTCACGGATGATGGCGAAGTGCAATTGAAATTAGGCGCCAAAATTGCTGCCGGAGCAATCAAGCTGAGTGTGGTTGATGCCCAAGGGAAAACGGTTTTTTCCGAACAGGGCAAGGAAATTGCTTTGAACAGGAATGAGCATTTCCCAAAGGGAGAGTATACCGCATTTCTGGAATTCAGCAATGCATTTCCTGCTGCCGCTGTCTTCAGTGTTACCAAAACCGGGGACAGTTCTGCCAGTTTGATTCCCCTTGTTTCTCTGGATAAGAACTATGAAAAAATTACTCCCGGCCCCGAAGATCATTTCAAGTGGCCCTATTATCTATATACTCCCCAAAAGACAACCGGTCCGGCGATGCTCGTTGTTCCAAACAATTCAGGCTTTGTGAGCGATAATATGGTGTATCATGAGGAACGGGCAAAGTCTATCGTTCAGGGGAGTGCAAGATACGGGGATAAATTGGGCTGCCCGGTACTGGTGCCGGTGTTCCCGCGATGGGAGAAGGAAGAGAATATATACACCCATGCGCTGGACCGGGATTCATTGACCACCGGCGATGAAGACATCAAAAGATTGGATGTCCAGTTGCTTGAAATGATCAAGGACGCAAGAAAAAGACTGCAGGAAAGAAATGTAAGCCTGGAGGAAAAGGTTCTGCTCTTTGGGTTCTCAGCCTCAGGCATGTTTTCCAACCGTTTTGCCCTCCTTCATCCGGACAAGGTAAAAGCCGCGGCGATCGGCTCTCCCGGTGGCTGGCCCATAGCGCCCATGGACAGCTTTGAAGGGAAAAGACTCAGCTACCCCATCGGTACGGCGGATGTCAATGAACTTGCAGGGGAGGGCGCAAACATCGGCTTGTTCAGACAAATACCTTTCTACCTGTTTATCGGCGGTGAAGACAAAAATGACTCGGTGCCCTATGAAGACAGCTATGACAAAGAGGATGCAAGCCTCATCTTTGAAGTTTTTGGACAGAGTCCCGTTGAACGGTGGCCCCTTGCGGAAAAAATATATAAAGCTGCCGGCTGCAACGCCAGGTTTGTCACCTATCCCGGAGTAGGCCACACCATTACGCCGGAAATGGAAGAAGATATCCTCCAATTCTATCTGCAGAATTTAAAGTAAGTCCCAATAGGTATATTGGTGGTTTCAGCGGTGTGAACATTCTGGTATAATATAAGAAATCGCTGGTGCGACCACTCAAGAGGAGTAATATTTATGAGTAATCCAACTTAAAAATCCATAATTTTTTAACCTGCAAAAGGTAGTTTTTTTGTTGTGTAAAAAATTATTCGGAGGACTTTAAATTGGATACTAAAAAAAAGAATATTTACCTGTTTTACGGGATTGCCTTACTCCAGGGAATGGTATTCTACGGCCCCATAGCCACACTCTACCGTCAGGCGAGGGGATTGTCCGTATTTGAAATAACGTTGATTGAAAGCATATCGCTGATTGTAATGATTGCCCTTGAAGTACCCTGGGGCTATATATCCGATAAAATAGGCTATAAAAAGACGATTATACTATGCAACACGCTTTACTTTATTTCCAAAGTAGTATTCTGGCAAGCGGATAATTTTGTCTGCTTTCTTGCGGAAAGGCTCATTTTATCCGTGGTCCTGTCCGGGATTTCAGGCTGTGACTCGGCCTATCTGTATTTATCTGCAGGAGAAAAAGAAAGCAAGAGAGTATTTGGAATATACAATGCCATGAGTACCGCCGGACTGATCTGTGCTTCAACGGTATTCTCGCTGAGTGTAAAGAATAACTACAGGTTAGCCGCTTTTCTTACAGTGATTTCGTACTGTATGGCAATGGCGCTTTCTCTCTGTCTTACGGATGTTAAGCCAAAGGCATCTGAAAACAATCAATTCAATAAGCAGCTGAAGATGGCTGCTTCAGCCCTTGGGAAGAACAAAGGGTTTATCTTATTTCTAATTGCTGCGGCATTGCTTGCTGAAACCAACCAGACCATTACCGTTTTCTTAAACCAGCTTCAGTACCTGAGATCAGGGATTTTACCCGAGTACATGGGATACATTTATATCCTGGTTACAGTATCGGGTTTGATTTCGGCTTACTGCTACAGGCTTACCGAACGGCTGGGAGAGTCTGTCACAATGAAGTTGTTGTTCTGTACGGCATGTCTGGCGTGCAGTGTGATGGCAATAGTATCAAATCCGGTTTTATCGGTGATGAGCATCGTGCTTTTGCGGATGTCGGCATCGATTTTTGTTCCCCTGGGCATGGTGGTTCAAAACCGTCAGGTAACGGTCTCTGAGCGCACTACCATGCTGTCGGTTTATTCAATCGTTATGAATATGATTGCTGCCGGTACAAACCTGGTTTTCGGCAAAATGGCCGATATGGATATAAAGTATGCAATGGCGGCAGGTTCGGTATTTTGCCTTGCCGGATTAATTATTTGCTGCCTGCCGGAATGTAAAAAAAATTTGTAAGAACTTATATTCCGACCGAACCTTTTGGTGCTTTGATGTGTATTTAAAGCAAATACCGGCAGAAAGGAGGACTGGGATTGGAGATAGGCCTATCGAAAGAAAAAGCGGAAGCTATTTTTAACGAATATTCAGATTTTGTCTATAAAGCGGCTTTGTTTCTCACCAATTCAAAAGCGCTGGCGGATGATATCACCCAGGAAACCTTCATTCAGGTTTTCCGGAAATATCACACCTATGACCCGTCAAGAGACTTGAAGCCATGGATGTACAAGATTGCTCTGAACATCACCCGCAATACCCTGCGGAAGCAAAAATGGCTGAGGTTTGTTGACCAATTGCCTGAAAAAAGCTGCGGCAGCTCAATCGAAGGCAGTGTTTTGAAAAATGAAGAAGAAAAGGAACTGTGGAAGGAAATCAGTAACCTAAGTCTTAAAAACAAGGAAATCATCCTTCTGCATTTCTATTCCGGGATGAAGCTGAAAGAAATATCCGATATGCTGGGAATTCCTCTGGGCACATGCAAATCAAGACTGAACGGGGCTCTGAATGTGCTTAGAAAGCGATTTCCTCAAAATGATTTTAAATTTATTGGTACGGGAGGAGACGTATATGAACCACTCTGACAACAATGTCAAAAAAGTTGTGGACTGTGTTTTAGACGGCCAGGCAACATCAATAAGGTTTGAAGCAACCTGGAATAAAGCAATTAGAAGTGATGGAAAGCCGGTGGGAATCAGAAGGACCCTCGTCATACCCATGATCGCCGTTATATGCTGTTTAGCCCTGTTCTCCGTCGGGTTTGCCGGCTATACGGCCATGCAGAACATCGACAGGACAGATTATCCTTTTGCGGATGATTCCAGATTGACAGGCAAATGGGCATCGGTTGATTTTGTTGAAAAAATTGAGAATTTTAAACCGGACAAGAAATACTGGAAGGAAGACTTGTACCTCAAGTCCCTGGTATTCATCAAAGACGGCAAAATGCTGGCCGGGCTTGGAAATGAAATCCTGGCCCGCACCACGTTCAGCTGGACCAAGGATATTATACTGAACAAGCATGAAAACACTGCCAGCAAGTATACAATTAAAGACATCGCCGGAACCACCTATATGTTTTTCGAGTGGAAGAGCGGAGATTACGTATTCAGAAACCTAAAGCCCTTTTATTATGTTTTAAAGAAGGTCAACAGCGACGACTACGCAAACTATCAGGTCAGGGCCGTGGCGGAAGACAAGGTGGACTATCCCTTTGCAGATGACCCTCAGATGAAAGGGAAATGGGAAAGTGTGGATCTGGTAGACAGCATCACTGATTTCAACCCTGCGGAAAAAAGCTGGCAATGGGGATTGGACATCCTTGGTTTTGATTTCAAAGACAATGGAGCAATGGAGGTCACTACAGCTGAGCCGGAAGCATCAAAACGTTTTGCACCGGTATGGACAAAAGGAATGGTCTTATTTAAGGAAACAAAGCTGGCCTGCAAGTGTGAAATAAAAGAGATGGACGGAGCAACTTACTTGTTTTTTGAATGGAAGAACGGGGATTATTTGTATAGAGGCGTGGCCCCGAGCACCTTAGTTCTTAAAAAGGTTGAGTAGCATAACAAAATCCTGAAGTATTGAAATGCCGCCAGGGGGCTCCGGTTGATACCGGAGCCCCCTGGTTTTGCAATAATGTACTATACGCAGTTTGAAATACGGAGGTATAATTCGTGATAATACCTTTTCGGAGCGTGAGTCATGAATATAGCATCTTTTTTGGTTTACTGCGTGATCGTCACATTTTCGCCCGGCCCGACCAATATTGTGATCTTGTCTGCAGTCCATAACTTCGGAATAAAAAAGGCAATGCGGTATGTCTGGGGAGCGACGGCTGCCTTCGGTTTGCTGCTCGTTATTTCCGTCGTATTGAACAGTATGCTTATGGCAGTGATCCCCAAAATTTTATTCGTTATGCAAATCATCGGCAGCATTTATATGCTTTATCTGGCGTACCAGATAAATAAACCAAATGTATCCGAAGGCGATGCCAGGCAAATTGCCACGTTTAAGACCGGCTTCCTTATGCAGTTTATAAATCCCAAGGTCATCATGTTCACCATGACGGTCATTCCGGGCTTTGTAATGCCCTACCATACATCACCGGGGATACTGGTACTGGCGGTTGCAGCCGTATCCACGGTCGGCTTCCTGGCATTTGGCACCTGGGTGCTTTTCGGGACCATTTTCAAAGAGTTTTTGCAAAAATACCATAAGGTTGTTAATATAATGATGGGACTATTTTTAGTTTATGCGGCCATTATATTGTCGGGGCTGGTTGAACTTTTGGCGGGGTGATTCATATGGAGAAATTCATTTACAGGAAATCTGCCGGAATAACTGCATTGTTTGCCAGTTTCACGGATTTTGAATACAAAAAGCACTGCCATGAGGAATATGCGCTGGGGGTCACTCTGCGCGGTGTTCAGCAGTACAACCTGAACGGCAGCCTGCAGTCCTCCTACCGGAACGGCGTTATGCTTTTTAATCCGGAGCAGCCCCATGACGGCCGGTCCCAGGACAAGACAGGCATTGACTATGTGATGATATACATCAACCCGGGGCTGCTGCTGGAGATGCTGGACAAAAAACATACCGTCCGGTTCACCGACCCCATCGTCTACAGCAGCAAGCTTGAGCAAAGCATATTAAGCCTGACGGATGCAATATTTTGCGGGCAGGATGAGTCCCTGTGTACCGAATTGCTGTTGAAGCTTGCAGACCGTTTGGACGGAAGTGAAATCGGTACAACCCGCAGGGAAAACAACGTTCTGGTCCAAAGAGCAAAGGAAATAATCTATTGCAATCTGGAAAAAAGCTTAAAGCTCGATGAAATCTGCAAAGAATTTGACATGTCGAAGTTTCAGTTTATAAGGGAATTCAAAGCCGGTACGGGAATTTCACCCTATAAATTTTTTTTGAACTCCAAGGTGGAGCGTGCAAAGCAACTGATCGAAAAGAGCAGGGATGTGTACCTGGCGGTGGCGGAATGCGGATTTGTCGATTTAACCCATTTGAACCGGCACTTTAAGAGCATCTATGGCACAACGGCGTTTGAGTATATGTCTTATTTAAGCTGAAAGTGCTTTGTAAGGATGGAGGGCGTCCCGATGGGAAAAGAGTATGCCACATATTCGGTTACCGGCTTCAGGTAAGATCACCGGAGCGGAACCGACGGTGGAAATGTGTGGGTCTTGCAAATTATGAGGGGGTAACAAATGCGGAAACCCGGATGGATTGTTCTGTTTTTTCTAAGCTTCCTATTTCTTGTATCCTGTGCGAATACCGCGGATAACAAAAACGTCACCCCGCCTCCCTCATTATCGGAGGAGAAGCCGGCTGTCGAAGCTCCGCCGGTGTTTGTGGCGGAGGCGGACACAGCCAAAGATATATCGGCGGATAAAACGGATCCGGCAGAAGGGACCAAACCGGAGGGAACACCGGCCGGGGGATTAAAAGTGGGCCAGGGAGTGACAATAAGCGAAGTAAGCCGGAAGGAAGCAGGTCTGTCGGTCATTGCACCGGTGGATTTTTCAAAATTCTCCGTAAATCAGAGGATCAAGGAACTGCTGGCAGAGCCGCGGCAGTATAAAAACCAAGACTACAGGGACGGTATCGCTGAAGAGGGTGGTCTTTTAATCAATGAACGGTTTAAGGGGAATATCATTCAGGATATAACGCTCGGAACCGGAATTGATCACGTAAAAAGCGTTTTAGGCCGGCCCAACGTCGTAAAAGACGATTTTATCTTTTACAAAACCAAAGAATTCTATCTCGGGTTTAAAGGGACTGAAAAAGTCGAGTATGCCTACTTCCGGAAAAGCCCCCGAAAATACAACCGGGATATATTAAAGCTTGTCATTGAACAGATAAGTTTAAAGGACTCCGACTTGCAGGGGGCGGTAAGCGACAGCGCCGAGCTGGGCTCATTTTTTGACAGCGGCGGTCATATCCACGGAGGCGGGTGGTATGAAAATTCAAGCTGTGGTGTTGCCGTATGGCAATTTGACGAAAGCAGCATTACGGTATTTAATAATTTTGAAGGTACCCTGTATGAAGCAAAGGATTTTAACTATGCCATCCAGTATGAAAATACGGATTATGTAGTGGATACTTCTATCCAGTTTGTGAATTCATATCTGTCAAGGAATGATGAATTTGACAGGGAGGGTGTCCTTTCTCCCAGCGGCAGGCTGAAAAGTACATTTCTGTGGGGCAACAGCATGGTTTACTACTTTACCATAAAGACCCTGGACAACAGCAGACCTGACTTTACTGTACATGCGCCGGCAGGAGAGTATTGGTGGCTGACGGACGAGTATATTCTATATATGAATGCATGGACTTCTGCACCCTATGTCGAAAGGGTGAGTGATATGGTTTCCGATGAGGCAAGTATAAATGTCATGTACGCTGTAGGGATTTTTGAGAAGGATGACATGTTCCAGGACCATACAGTCAATTTTGCCGTTAAGGATATTAAAAACAACGTTATTTCCTTCTACGATGAAGAGAATCAAAAGGAATACAGGGTTGAATATTCCTTTAATAATGACAAAAAGATCCTATTCAAGCTTCTGAAGTGACAGGCGGATTTAAAACTATTTCCTTGCACACTCGCCGGTCTGGCCCTTCATGATTTCGATGGCATGGGAGAGTACCGGAAGGATCACGTCCAGGCACTCCCTTACCGCTTTGGGACTGCCGGGCAGGTTGATGATGAGGGTTTTGTTCCTGATTCCCGCCGCTGCGCGGGAAAGCATGGCCCTGGGAGTGATCTCAAGGCTTTTCTGCCGCATGGCCTCGGGGATTCCCGGCACCTGCCTGTCAATGACGTCGAGGGTGGCCTCGGGAGTTATATCCCTGGGGGAAAAGCCCGTGCCCCCGGAAGTGAGGATGAGGTCGGCCTGCAGCTGGTCTGAAAGCCTGCACAGGGTGTCGGAGATGACTTTTCTTTCGTCGGGGACGATGACATATTCGACGATTTCATACCCCAGCCCATTAAAGGTATCCATAATAACTTTTCCGCTTTCATCGGTTCTTTCACCTGCATGGCCCTTGTCGCTGGCAACCAGTATTCCGAGTCTGAACATATTTCAAGCCGCCTTCCGCACAAATTTATTGTACCTGTACCATTTTATCAGATTAATGGCGATTTTTCCAAGCTAAGAAAGATTTTTCGCGTGCAAGATTTTCGGCTGGGCCGAAATGCACTTGCGCAATTATACCATAAACTCTTCCGTGTTTATGGTATAATATTATTATGAAGGACAACATTTAAGCTGAGCTCTAAGAGGGGTAGATTCAATGAGGGATCGACTGGAGAGGGAAATTGAGTATTTAAGGCTGTCCGTAACGCAAAACTGCAATTTGAACTGCATATACTGCCGTCCTTCCGAAAAAGAAAAAAATGACAACTGCTGTCAGGGCCTGACGCCCCAGGAGATCGAAAAGGCCGTGGGGGCCATGGTCCGATTGGGAATAAAAAAAGTGCGCATCACAGGGGGGGAACCCCTGACCAGAATTGATGTGTGCGACATCATTTCCAGAATATCCGGAATTCCGCAAATTGAAGACATATCCATGACCACCAATGGCATGAATCTGGCTGCACAGGCTGAAAACCTCAAGAGGGCGGGCCTCCGGAGGATAAATATCAGCCTTGATTCCCTGCGCAGCGACCGGTTCCAATTTATTACCGGAGGAGGCCGCCTGGAAAATGTCCTGGAAGGCATCGAAAAGGCCGTCAGTGTCGGACTGAATCCCGTGAAAATCAACGTGGTGCTGATGAAGGGCCTGAACGACGACGAGGTGGAGGATTTCATCCGCCTGGCAAAGGACCAGCCCCTGGAGGTAAGGTTCATCGAGCTCATGCCCGTAGGAAAATTCGGAGAAAACAACAGGGACAAAATCGTGTTCAATTCCGATATCCTCGCCGGACATCCCATGCTCAAGCCTGCAAGAGACCGCTTTCAAAGCGGACCGGCTACCATGTATGAGCTTCCGGGTTATCAGGGGAGGATCGGTTTTATCAGCCCCATGGGACACCGGTTTTGTGCAAGCTGCAACAGGGTGAGGCTCACCTGCGACGGAAAATTGAAGCTCTGCCTGGGAGATAATGCGGAAGCCGACATCGTAGGCATTTTGAGGGAGAATACGGAAAATATTGACGAAGCCATCCACGAGCTTATTTACAACAAGCCGGAGGGACACAATTTCAACCGCAGGTTCACTTCAAACAGGGGAATGAACGCCATAGGAGGATAAGGGTATGGAACTGACACACCTGGACAAGCAGGGAAACGCGAAAATGGTAGACGTGTCCGAGAAAAACGTTACGGTGAGGGAAGCTGCGGCGGAAGGCCGGATATATATGAAGCCCGAAACCATCGCCACGATCAACAGCGGAGGCATTCCCAAAGGGGATGTTTTTGCCGTCGCCAGGGTTGCGGGTATTATGGCGGCGAAGAAGACCCAGGAGCTGATCCCCATGTGCCACAACATCCTTCTGGATTCCGTAGGCGTCGTCCTGGAGCCGGATATGGAGGGGGGCTTTGTTTCCATCCGGGGAATTGTCAAATGCACCTGGAAAACGGGAGTGGAAATGGAAGCGCTGACGGCGGTTTCCGTTGCCGCTCTCACGATTTACGACATGTGTAAGGCCGTTGATAAGGAAATGGTCATCGGTGATATAAGGCTTGTCAGAAAAACCGGGGGAAAATCAGGGGGGATTTAGCTTTGGCAAAAGTGGTTGCGATCAACATAAGCGAGAAAAAGGGAGTGCCCAAAAAGACCGTTGAATCGGGGGAATTTATTGCGGAGCACGGCTTGCAGGGAGATGCCCACGCGGGCAACTGGCACAGGCAGGTGAGCCTTTTGGGCCAGGAGAGCATCGACAAGGCTGCCGCAATGGGCGCGAAAGGCCTGAGCACGGGCAAATTTGCGGAAAACATTACGACGGAAGGCATTGAGTTGTATTCCCTTGCCGTGGGGACCAGGCTGCGGATCGGTGATGTAGTTATGGAGGTGTCCCAGATCGGCAAGGAATGTCATAATAAATGTGCAATCTACCACCAGATCGGAGACTGTGTGATGCCCAAAGAGGGGATATTTGCAAAAGTACTGGAAGGCGGGGTCATCAGGGCGGGAGACGAAATTGTCCTGCTGTGAGCTGATACCGATTTAACATAACAAATCCACAAAAGGACCGTATTTATTACATAATACGGTCCTTTTTTCGGGCCGTTTCCAGGTAAAAGTCCAAAGAAACTGCAAGGAATTAGTAAAAAAGCCAATTTATTTTAATATTGCAACTCTCTATAATTGTAATTGAATGGAAAAGCCCGGGGAATTTTATACAAAAAGTAATAGGAAGTAACACGCATGTAATATAAGTTCATTTGTCCCTGTGAAAAGTGTATGTATAATAAAGGCATCACAGTACAAAGGATGGTGATTGAATGAAGCAATCCTCTAAAGGGCTGTCGTCTTCCGCAAGTGAAACATTCTATGGAATCGTATTCATACTACCGAGCTTTTTGGGGTTCGCGGTCTTTGTACTGTTCCCCGTATTGTTTTCCTTCTACCTCAGCTTCAATAAGTGGACCTTTCTTGAAGGCTTCGGAGCAATCAAATTTAACGGTTTAAAAAACTTTGTGGATATTTTTAAGGACGTGTGGTTTGTCGACTCATTGAAAAACACCCTTATTTTCGCCATCACCACCGTTCCCATAGGCGTGGCCCTGGCGCTGGTGTGTGCCGTAATCATACACAGGTATACGCGCTTCAAGTCTGCGATTACGGTAAGCGTATTTATTCCTTACATTGCAAGTATTGTGGCGTCTGCCGTGATATGGCGCGTTGTCCTGCACCCGTCGTACGGACCGGTGAACCAATTTCTCATGAGCCTTGGGATAGAGGAACCCCCGAAATGGTTTGCAGACATCCACTGGGCGCTGCCGACCGTCATAATATTTTCAATCTGGCAGCAGTTGGGATACATGATTGTGGTGTATCTGGCAGGGATTAAAGGGGTCCCCTCGGAGTTATACGAGTCGGCCAGCATTGACGGGGCCAATGAAATCAATAAATTTTTTAATATAACAATTCCTATGGTTTCTCCCACAACCTTCTTTCTGGTAATCATGGGCATCATCAATTCCTTCAAGGCCTTTGACCAGATAAGCATCCTGACCCAGGGGGGACCGGGCACCGCCACTTCGGTAATCGCCTACTACATATACAGGACGGCCTTTGAATTCTACAATATGGGCTTTGCCAGCTCGGCAGCCTGGATCATGTTTGTGATGATTTTTATCGTAACGCTGATTCAATGGCGCTACCAGAAGAGATGGGTCAACTATGACTGATAAGGGAGGGGAAAACGTGGAAGGTACAAATGCTGCCGGAATTGAGATAAAAAAAGGCCGCCCGATAATGTCGAGAGTAAAGAAGATTAATATAAGAGATTTCATCATGACGGTATTGATGCTGATGTTTGCAGTGACCTGCATACTGCCTTTCCTGTGGATGGTTTCAGCCTCCTTCAAGATAGAAGCGGATGTATTCAATTTCCCGATTGAGTGGATACCGAAACGGTGGAATGCAATACAAAACTATACGGAAGTGTGGAGCGGACAATACAACTTTGCGCTGTATTACTGGAATTCAATAAAAATTGCCGTGCTGGCAACGGTTGTACAGGGGTTGGTATCGGCCATGGGCGGATACGGTTTTGCCAAAATCAATTTCAAATTCAAGGAGCAGTTGTTCCTCCTGTATCTCGGCACCTTGATGATTCCTGAACAGATAACCATCATACCCAGGTTCATGCTTTTTAAATGGACGGGACTGTACAATACCCATGCGGGCTTAATATTGATGATATCTTTCAGTGTTTACGGGATGTTTCTTCTCCGGCAGTTTATGGTGACGATACCCAATTCCCTTTCAGAATCGGCAAAAATGGATGGGGCGGGACATTTCAGAATTTTCTTTCAGATCATCGTTCCCATGTCGAAGCCTGCCATCGCTACGCTGGCTATCCTGAAGTTTGTGTGGACCTGGAACGATTATCAAAACCCCCTGGTATTTTTGTATTCAAAAAATCTGATGACCATACAGCTTGGGATGAGGCAGTTCGCAACGGACATAGGAACCTATTATTCCCTGGTGATGACGGCTGCGGTCTGTGCCATCGTTCCACTGCTTGTCGCATTCATCATAGGACAGAAGCATGTCATCGAAGGAATTGCCACGGGCGCGATAAAGGGCTAATACATTTACTTGAATGGAGTAAATGTTAAGTAATAAAAAATAATTATCTTAGGAGGAATTTAAATGAAGGCTGTAGTGAAAAAAGTATCACTTTTGGTTGCAACGGTGTTTTTGCTAACAATGATACTGGCCGGATGTGGCGGTACCAATACCCCGGCGGACCAGCCGGCGGAGACCAAGGCAGAGCCCAATTCTGAAGCGAAAACGGAAGCAAAAGCGGCAGAGCCTATCACCCTCAGGTTCCTTTCATGGGAAGCAGTACACTCAAAGAATCATGAAGCGCTGGCAAAGGCTTATGAAGAAAAAAATCCCGGTGTTAAGGTCGTGTTTGAGTATACTGCTGAAAACAATAATGTGGAGCACTTGAAGAAAGCGGACCTGATGCTGCTTGCCGGCGATACGGCCGACATCATAGCGGCACCCGGCAGCGGAGACTACTGTGAAAGGGCAGCGAAGAACCTGTATGAGCCTCTCGACGACTTTATAAAGGCCGAAGGTAAAACCTACGATGACATGTATAGCTTCGGCATGAAAATCAACGATAAATATTATGCTTTGCCTGCAGACGTGAAAATTTGGTTCGTCATGCTGAACAAAAACCTGCTTGACGCGGCAAATCTGCCTGTGCCAAAGCTTGACTGGACCTGGGACGATTACAGGGATTATGCCTTGAAGCTGACAAAGGGCGAAGGCGTAAACAAGGTTTTCGGTTCGCACATGCACACCTGGGAAATGCACAGCTTTACAGGCATTTACTCGGTAAAGATGGGCAACACCTATTTCAAGAACGGCGACCCCACAAAGCATGACTTTGACAACCCCATATACAAAGACTTCCTGAAGTACAGGAACGACCTGGAAAAGGTCGACAAGGTACAGATGCCTTTCTTTGAGATAAAATCCCAGAACGTGCCTTACAGGACCCCCTTCTTCAACCAGAAGGCCGCAATGATCCCTATCGGCAGTTGGATGATCGCGGAAATCAAGGACACTAAAAATTTCCCCCACGACTTTGTGACTACCTTTGCTCCGCTGCCCAGGTGGAAGGATGCTCCGGAAGGCAGAACTCCCGTTGACGGACATTTCTACTCCATCAACAAGAACTCCAAGCACAAGGAGGCAGCTTATAAGTTCCTCCGTTTCTATACCACTGAAGGTGTGGCAATAAAGGCTTCAAGCCTGTCGGCCGAAAAGGGCTTTGACAACAGCAAGGTCGTGGAGAAGCTTATTGCCGGCGGAGAAAAGCTGTATGACCTGGAGGCTTTGAACGCTGTTTTGAACAACCCCAAGAGAGTTGACAACGCGCCTGAAATATTGCCCACCTATCATAACGACATGAAGAAAATATTCGAGACAGAAGCCGAGAAGTATCTTGTCGGAGGCCAGAGCCTCGACAATGCCATCGCCAATATGTGCAAGCAGGCCGATGATGTAATCAAAAATGCGGCGAACAAATAGCAAGCATCCTGAGTAAGCAATCCATGGGGAATCTCTGGAGGGCGGCAAATGCCCTCCTGGATTCTCCTTTTTGCTGATTGCGGGTTGGGCTTGTGGTATAATAAAATTACCAGTCCATCGTTGTTTTGACAATAAAATCAAGTGCTCTCCGGTACAGGGAAAGGAATGATGTTAAATAGGCGAGTTAATCAGACTCCTGCAGAACAAATTCAAATCCCTCACAATATTTCAGAAACTCGTATGCTATATCGTGTTCATTATCGTAATACCGCTCAGCACCTCCTATTATTTTTCCGAGAAGGCTTCGAGCGACATCATCGTTGAACAGGTATGTAAAGACACCCTCAATTCCATCGAACTTGCATCAAACAGCATAAAGGGGCTGCACAAGCGGATGCTCACAACAGCGCTGTATATCAACCGGGACCAGAATATCACCGAGCTGCTGCAGCAGGATGCGAACATGGTTTTGGACAAAGCCCCTCCGGATTCCTATGAGGGTGTGCTGAAAGAATATTTTCAATTTACGAGGATGGAGAATCTCATAGAGAATCTGTCTTTTAACTCCATAGGGAGCAAGAACTATATTTCCCTGATCACCTCCAGCGGCAAGCTTTTTACCAATTGGCCCCGGGAGAGGAGCGACATCGAGGAGTTCAAAAAGAAGTATACAAAATTCATGAAGGAGGATGCGGAGGATTTTGTGCTTTGGGGAGGGATTGAAACCAATTATGTGGCATCGGAGAGTACGGCATACCCGCATGTTTTCACCATCATCACCAATGTGACAAGGGCTTCGGGAAACAAATCCCTGGGGATTTTCGTAATAAGTGTTCCGGAAAAGGAATTTATCCAGCTTATATCCAACGGAAGCCCGACGCAGGAAAGGTTTTTGCTCAATGGAAACGGCATGATCATCGCATTTTCCGATAAAAGCAAAATCAATTTGAATTTCGAAGATATCTATGGCATCAAAGTACCCTCTCCACAGAAGGGGTATACAATTTTTAACGGCAAGGCGGGAAAGGCAATCCTGACGTATTACAAAATGGATAATACCGACTGGCAGGTTGTGGATGTCAAATCCTTCGGGGATGTGACCAGCAAGCAGCAGCAGAACAGGAACCGCCTGCTGATGGTAACCATCCTTTGCATCCTGGTGTCGCTTTTGATTGCCATGCTGTTCACCCGGAGTATCACCTTGCCTTTAAAGAAAATAACCAAGGACATCTCCAACACCGATTTTATTTTTAAAAGCGGTGAAGTTGACGAAGAAAGAAAAGACGAGGTAGGTATCCTTCAGAAAAATTTTAAAATCATGAAGAGCAACATAAATAATTTGATCCATGAGAACAAAATCAAGGAAAAGAAAAAGAGGGACGCAGAGCTGAAGGCCTTGCAGGCCCAAATCAGCCCCCACTTCCTGTTTAATACCTTAAATACCATCCGGTGGGCCGCCTTGAACAATAACATCAAAAAGGCCGCCGACATGGTGCTGGCGCTTTCAAACCTCCTGCACATGACCATCGTCAAGGGGGATGAAATGATAACCCTGGAGCAGGAGCTTGAAAATTTGCGGTATTATCTTGATATTCTCAAAATGCGGCATGAAAAGGCGTTTGTATCAAAATTCAATGTCGGTGAAGAAATAAAGCACTATAAAATACCCAAGCTCCTCTTGCAGCCGCTGGTTGAGAATGCAGTCATCCATGGCTTCCAGGATGTCAAATCGGGGGGGATTATTGAAGTGACGGGGGAGATTAAAGAGGAAAACGTGGCAATTTACATAAAGGATAACGGAAGAGGCTTTGCATTGGATGACCTGGAGGGCAGGAAGGACCTGAAGGAATTCAAATTTTCAGGGATTGGAGTTTCCAATGTGGACGAAAGAATCAAGCTCCATTTCGGTGAGGAATACGGACTTCATATCAGCAGCACCCCGGAGGAGGGAACGCTGGTGGAGGTTATCCTTCCCTTAAACCCCAAGGAGGCGTAGAAGATGATAAGAGTAATCATTGTTGACGATGACGTGGAAATGCTCAACGGCCTTAAAAACATTATCGACTGGGAAAAGCACGGCTTTGAAATCGTGGGGCAGGCGGACAACGGCCTGGATGCCCTGGGCCTGGCAAAGCAGAAAGACCCTCACGTAATTCTTACCGATATAACGATGCCCTCCATGGACGGCCTGGAATTGCTGAGGGAGGTAAAGAAGTTCAAGCCCCATGTGAAATCCGTTATATTGACCTGCCACCAGGATTTCAACTTTGCCAGGGAGGCCATTGAACTGGAGGCCGACTTTTACCTTGTCAAATATATGCTCACCAGTGAAGAGCTGGTCAAAACAATGCTGAAAGTGAGAGAGAAAATAGAAAAGGAAATGAACCGGAATGAGGTCATAAACCGTGTCAACAGGGAGCTGAACCTGAACCGGTGCGTATTAAAGGAAAAATTGATCAAGGATATCCTGGCAAACAAGTATTCGAAACAGGAAGAGATCCATAACAAAGCACAGGTCCTGGGCATACAGCTGCCGGACGGCCCATACAGGGTCGTGGGAGTTTTTATCGACAATTTCCGGTACGCAATGAAGGCGTGCGCCATAAAAGAGAACTCCCTGTTGAGTTTTGCCGTACAAAACATCCTTGAAGACATCTTCCGGGACAAAGGGGAAATAAGCTGCTTTTGCCTTTCAGAGGCCGAGTATGCCATCATAACCGGTGACAACTCCTCCGACCGGACGATAAAACAGAAATTGATCGATTGTGTCCTGGAACTCCAAAAGAATATTTACCGCATATTAAAGGTCCAGGTATCTGCGTGCATCAGCGGTGTGTATGGTGATATAAAGCTTCTGGAATCCGCCGTTTCAGGGGTGAAACTGTTGAGGGAGAGCTATTTTTACAGGGGGAAGGGATTCATTACAAAAGAGAGGATTGCATTTAAAAACGAGGGCATGGAGCAACTGTACGAATTCTTTATTAATGAGCTGAAAACCGCGGTTATCAGTGCGGAGAAGGACAGCTTGGCCAGATGCACCAGAAGGTTTTTTGGCGCAATTGAATCCAACTTATACAATCCGGACTCCGTACGAAAGATTTTCAGGAAAATTGAAGCCGACATCCAATCCCTTGCCAACAAAAAGGGAATATTTCTTGAAGACTTCAACCTTGACGGCGACACCTTTGATAATTATAAAGAGGTTTTTTCCTCCGCCCTTGGCGGTTTCTACGAGAAGCTTACAGGCATAACGGATACTTCCTATCGAAAGGAGATCAATAAAGTCCTGGACTATATTGAAAAAAACCTGGAATCCAATATTACCTGTGAGGCGATGGCGGAATATGTAAATATGAACAGCAGCTATTTCAGCAGGTTGTTCAAGAACCAGGTGGGAATCAGCTTCTCCGAATACATTCTGAAAATCAGGCTTGAAAGGGCTACGGCGCTTATGACGGAGACGGAGCTCACCGCAGTGGAAATCTCCAAGGCCGTAGGCTTTGAGAATGTCAGCTATTTCTACAGGCTGTATAAAAAAGCCACCGGAAAAACCACCGGCGAAATACGGAAGCAGGGCTCCGGCAGTCTTTGAGACCTTTCGGACAATCTCTTTTAATTTGTAATGAAAAGTAACACGCAAGTCATTATTGTTCATTTCAATCCCCTTGTTTTTATTATAGATTTTACTTTAGGGAGCAATAAATAAAAAACAAAAAGGGGGAAGGTAAAATGGTATCACGTGTACATTATAGAAAGAAAATTGCTTGCCTGTGTGTCGTTTTTGCAATGGTTGCCACCTCCATTCTTGCGGGCGGAACCGTATCGGCCGCCACAACGGTGACAGTCAATCCGGGACTGCAGTATCAGACCACGGAAGGCTGGGGAACTTCGCTGTGCTGGTGGGGGAACGTTATCGGCGGGTATTCCGACACCAACAGGAATGCCGTCGCCGATTTGATATTCAGTCCCTCGGCAGGTCTGGGCCTGAATATTGTCAGGTATAACATCGGCGGAGGGGAGAATCCCGGCCATGAGCACATGGGAGCCGGAAAGGAAATGCCGGGCTACAAGCCCACGGAAGCCGGGGCTTATGACTGGACCCAGGATGCCAACCAGCGGTGGATGCTGTCTGCCGCCAAAGCAAGGATCGCATCCGGGGAGTTTATTGCCGAGGCCTTTTCCAACTCGCCTCCCTACTGGATGACCAACAGCGGCTGTGCCTCAGGCGCTGCCACCGGTTCCTCCGACAACCTGAAGAGCACTTATTACGCTGCTTTTGCCGATTATCTCACGGAAGTGGTCAAGCACTTCAAGGATTCCTGGGGAGTCACCTTCCGTACCCTGGAGCCGCTCAATGAGCCGCTGGGCTCTTGGGGTGCCAATGGCGGCCAGGAGGGCTGTCATGTCTCGAATTCAGCCCAGGCTTCCATCCTGACGGAGGTGCAAAGCAAGCTCAACGCAAAAGGGCTGACAGGCACAAAAATATCCGCACCCGACGGGTATTCCTATGACCAGACGGTAAACTCATACAATTCCTACAGCAGTGCCGTCAAGGGCTATATCGCCCAGATCAATACCCACGGCTACAGCGGAGGTTCAAGCCGTCCGGCGGTCTACAACCTGGCTTCGAGCGGCGGGAAAAGGCTCTGGGCCTCTGAGATCGACGGCAGCGGTGCGGCAAATCCCTTTGACGTATGGACCCACAACCACAATGATGTTGTTCCCGCCCTGGACCTGGCCAACAGGGTCATCCTGGACATGAAGGATTTGAAGCCCCACGGATGGGTGCTGTGGCAGGCCGTAGAGAGTGAACAGGCCCAGATCAGCCTCAATAAAAACTGGGGATTGATCCATGCGGACTACAACGGCGGACAGAACTACTACATGACGAAAAAATATTACGGCTACAAGCAGTTCACAAAATTCATCAGACCGGGCTACAAACAGATCGACGTGGACAATGCCAACGCCATTGCCTTCATGAGCCAGACCGACGGCAAGCTGGTCATCGTGGTGAGAAACGCCACCTCCGGCAATGTGGCCTATGACTACAACCTGTCGGGCTTCAGTGCGGTGGGAGCCACTGCGGCTGCCTACAGGACTTCCGCCTCCGAGAACTTTGCAACCCTTTCCAATATCAATATATCCAACAAAGTATTGTCCGCCACTGCAAATGCCAACTCCATCACCACCTATGTGATTTCAGGCATTACCTACAGCGGTGGAACAACGACGGCAGTGAACGACAATACCACCAGTACGTCAAACAACCAGTTTGAATACTCGGGCACCTGGAGCTACGGCTCACAGAGCGGTGCATACAACAGCGACAATCATTGGAGCAGCACCACCAACGGATATTACCAGGTCCGCTTCAATGGCAGCCAGGTGAAGGTGTATGCTGCAAAAGCCCCAGGACATGGCATTGTGGCGGTGTCCATCGACGGAGGTGCGGAGACCAATGTGGATTTATACGCCTCCAGCCGGCAGGACCAGGCCCTTGTCTACACCAGCCCGGGGCTGGCCTTGGGACAGCACACTTTGAAGGTGAGGACCACGGGAACGAAGAACGGCAGTTCAACGGGCTATACCAATGTGGCGGACAGGGTGGATATCCTCAACTAGCGTTTTAAAAACTTGATAAACCGTATAAATATGTTTAAAGGGGTTTGCGGCAGGAGATGACTCCAGCCGCAAACCTTTGTTTATGGGCCATTTGCAGAGCAAGCCCGGACAAAAGCGATGGGTTTTGATGTAAGGGAAATTCATGGGGGAGAGATGAGGATGAAGCACATAAGGGACGAGGGAATAAAAGTTCCCCAAAACTATGCGGGAGCACCGCAGGTCACGAAAAGATTCTGTGAAAATGCAATCGAGTTTATTCTGAAGAAGATTGATGGAAACCTTGGTGAGTTCGAAAACAAGTATCCTGCGCCTGCCAGTGTGAACAACATTTATCCGGCAATGGAAAATACCGACTGGACCTCCTCCTTCTGGACGGGGATGCTGTGGCTGGCCTATGAGGTGACGGGAGATAAAAAATACAGGAATACGGCAGAGACTCAATTGAAAAGTTATAAGAAGCGCGTTGAAAACAGGATTTGCACCGACACCCACGACCTTGGGTTCCTGTACAGCCTGTCCTGCGTGGCGGCGTACAAGCTGACGGGAAATGAAGAGGCCAGAAAGACGGCGCTGAAAGCGGCCGGCCTTCTGATGGAACGGTATTTCCCAAAGGCCGGAATCATCCAGGCCTGGGGCGATCTAAAAGATCCGGGAAACAGAGGGAGAATGATCATCGATTGCTGCATGAACCTGCCGCTGCTTTACTGGGCAGCCGCAGAAACGGGAGATAGCAAGTACCGCCAGGCGGCATACAGCCATGCCTCCCAGGCGGCAAGGCACATTGTCCGAGAAGATGCTTCCAGCTACCACACCTTTTATATGGATGTGGAGACGGGTGAATCCAGGTTCGGCAGGACGGCCCAGGGATATTCCGACGACTCCTGCTGGTCAAGGGGCCAGGCCTGGGGAATCTATGGTTTTGCCCTCAGCTATCTCTATGCCCGGGATACCGGTTTTATGGACCTGGCGAAAAAACTGGCCAACTATTTCCTCAACAGGCTGCCGGAGGACTATGTGTGCTATTGGGATCTGATATTTACCGCAGGGAGAGAGAAGAGGGACAGCTCGGCAGCGGCAATCGCGGCCTGCGGGCTGCTGGAGATATCCAGGTGCCTGCCTTTGACCGACGTCTATAAGAGAATCTATGAAAATGCCTCACTGCATATCATAAAATCCTTAACGGATGACTACACCTCCGTCCTGTGCCCCGAGTCCAATGGAATACTGCTCCATGCCGTGTATTCAAAGCCTGACGGGAAGGGCGTGGACGAATGCAACATCTGGGGAGATTACTACTATTTTGAGGCACTGGTCAGGCTGGTGAAGGATTGGAAGATGTATTGGTAGTACCAACTTAAATGGAAGGAGTGATTCAAGGATGGGCGGTTTTGATTTACCTGTATGCAGTAATCCGTTGAAAACCCGGGAGGACTTTCAGGAAGCGGTAAGGCAGCTTTGCCTTCCCCTCAAAAAATATTACAGCGATGGATGTGCGAGGCTCCACATCGGGGATACGGGCACCCACTGCATTGGGACTACGGCGCAAATGGAGGCCTTTGCAAGGCCCCTGTGGGGCCTGGTGCCCCTTGCGGCAGGAGGGGGAGATTGCGAGCTCTGGGACATATACCTGGAGGGTATAAGAAACGGCACAGACCCCGGCCACAAGGAGTACTGGGGGAAGGTCGGGGACAAGGACCAGCTCATGGTAGAAATGGCGGTGCTGGGTCTGGCCCTGTGCCTGGTGCCCCATAAGGTATGGCAGCCCTTGACGGACAGGGAGAAACAAAACTTTGCCGCATGGCTGGACCAGATCAACCATCATGTGGTGGTGGACAGCAACTGGCTTTTCTTCAGGGTGCTGGTGAACCTTGGCCTGAAAAAAGCCGGGGTGGACTATGACGGGGAAAGGATGACGAAGGACCTGAACAGGCTGGATGAGTTTTATATTTCCGGCGGTTGGTATCAGGACGGGATTTCACGGCAGAGGGACTACTATGGCCCCTTTGCCATGCATTACTACGGGCTTGTTTATGCCGTATTGGCCGGAAATGAAGACGGACAAAGGGCAAAAACCTACAGGGAGAGAGCGGAACTTTTTTCGCGGGACTTTATCCATTGGTTTGCCTCCGATGGCTCCGCCATACCTTTCGGAAGAAGCCTCACTTACAGATTCGCACAGTCCGGCTTCTGGGGAGCACTGGCCTTTGCGGGGGTGGAAGCCCTGCCCTGGGGAGTGATCAAGGGTATTGTCAGCAGAAACCTGCGCTGGTGGTTCCGGCAGCCGGTTTTTTCCAGCGAGGGAATACTGACCATCGGTTATGCCTATCCCAACCTCAATATGGCGGAAGGGTACAATGCGCCGGGATCTCCCTACTGGGCCATGAAAACCTTTCTTCCCCTCGCCCTGGGAGAGGAGCACCCCTTCTGGACCGCAGAGGAAGAGGAGCTGCCGAAGTTGGAGGACAAAGCGGTACAGTCCCATCCTTACATGCTGGTGTGCAGGCAGGAGGAAGGCAGCCACGTCCTTTCCTATACGGCAGGGCAGTATGCGGGCTTTGAGCCCGTTCACTGCGCCGCCAAATATGAGAAGTTCGTATACTCCAACATCTTCGGTTTCAGTGTTCCCCGGGGGGATTTCGGGCTGGAGCAGGGGGCCTATGACTCCATGCTTGCTTTGAGCGAGGGTGACAACCTGTACAGGGTCAGACGGAAATGCGAAGAGCACAGGGTTGAAAATAATTATGTATACTCGTTGTGGAGGCCCTGGGAGGATGTAGAGGTGAGAACCTGGGTTGTACCCGCAGGCCTGTGGCATGTGCGGATGCACCATATAAAGACGGGGAGGAAACTCCATACTGCAGAGGGCGGCTTTGCCATCGCACGGGAGAAGGATTTGTGCCTCCCCGGAGACGGTGGGGCTCTGTCTGCGGGCAACGGTGCCGTGTTGAGGTATCCCTGGGGTGTCAGCGGGATTATGGATATCAAAGGAGGGCGGGGGCCTGAGATCATCCGGGCGGAGCCCAACACCAACCTTATTCACTCCAGGACCTGGATACCCACCTTGCAGGGCGGTCTGGAGAAGGGCAGCAGCCTGAGCATCTGTGCCGTACTGGGGACCGGTAAGGGCAGCTGTGCGGGAGAGTGGGAGCATCCGCCGGTTGTAGCGCTGGACGGCAGGGTTATCAGCATCAAAGAACCCCACACAGGGAAAAGCTTATTGATAGAGGACAGCAGTTTTACAAACGATTTAACAGAATAGGTCCCTTTCCTTCACCGGGGAAACGGCATACAATAAAAACAAGTTGCTATGGCAGGCAAAAGGTAAAATCTGCTATAATATTTGTATGATCATAAATGGCGGGGGTAATCCGCATATCCCGCCCCGGAAATGGAGACAAACATGATTTCCATGCTTCTCGTCGATGATGAATACCTTGTGAGAATGGGAGTAAAGGAGACGATCCAGTGGTCGGAATACGGAATAGAAGTTGTCGGTGAGGCCAGCGACGGGGAGCAGGGCCTTGAGCTTGCGCTCCAAACCCGGCCGGACATTATTCTTACCGACGTACGCATGCCGGTGATGGACGGCCTGGAGTTTATCGACAATGTCCGGAAGCAGGGGCTGGATTCGGTATTTATCATTCTGAGCGGCTTTGAAGAATTCGATTATGTGAGAAAAGCGCTCCATAACGGAGCCTTTGCCTATCTTTTAAAACCCATCGACAACGAGCAGCTGATAGAAACGGTGCAGAAAGCCGTGGGCAGGATCAAGGAAGAGAGGAGCACCCGGCACTATTACAGCAGGCTTAAGAATGAGCTGTCCTCCATAAAAAAACAGTTCCTCCTGGACCTGGCCCTGGGCAATATCAAGGAAAAGAAAGACATTCTGGAGAAAATAGAGTTTCTGGACATTCCCATCGAAACCACCAACAACTTTGTGGTAGTCATAAAAGTGGACGACTACCAGCTCATCCAGAGGAATTTTCCCGCCGGGGAGCTTGCCGAGGTCAGGGAGAATATCACCAGGCATATTGCAGGACTGCTGCTGCTGAATTCCGACTTTATGGGGACGGTGGTGGAGAAGCCCGAAGACGAATGGATTGTGCTCCTCCACCGGATAAAGACCGGCGAGGGCGTCCTTGAAATGGTCAAGAGGCGCAGCCGGGAGCTGGCGGAGAGGATTGAAAGCGTCACAGGCCGGACGGTATCCATCGGAATCAGTGACGTCTGCCCTGAGATTGAATGCACCCACAGCGCCTATAAAGAAGCCCATCTCGCAGCCCGGCACAAAATACTCCCCGGCAGCAGCAGCATCGTGTATGTCAGGGATATCGAGTCCTCCGGCTACCGCAGGGAGATCAGGGAAGCCATTAAATACATCAAGGAAAATTATTCAAAAGACATTACCGTGGAGATGGCCGCCAAAGAACTGTTCATAAGCGCGTCCTATCTCATGCACCTGTTCCGGGACGAGGTGGGAAAGACCTTTAACGAATGCCTGACGGATTACCGGATCCAGATTGCAAAGGAGCTGTTGAAGAATTCCAGGTACAGGATTTATGAAGTATCGGAATGCGTAGGCTATGGAGATGTAAAGTATTTCAGCCAGATATTCAAGAAGGTGACAGGCATGACCCCCAGCGACTATATCCGCAGTGAAGCTTAAGGGGGCAGCCTTTATGAACATCAACCTATTGCGCAACAGCAGCATAAGAGATAAAATAATGGTTAGCCTGATACTGGGTATAATCATACTTTCGAGCGCTCTTTTATTCATCTCCAAGGTTCTGTCCCAGTCTCTCATTGAGAAATACCTCTATGGCAACCTTGAGATAACCCAGCAGGAAATGGGGAAAGGCATCGAACTGCTGCTGGATGAAGTCAATATCCTGTCCGTAAGGCTGCTGACCAGCGATAACATTTACGGCATATTGCAGGATGAGTCCGTTTCCATACCGGAGAGGGAGAGGGAGTTTGGAAAAATCCTCGACAACCTGGTGGTAAACCGGCAGGTGGTGGGAGATGTGGTCATCATAACCGGAGACGAGCAGATGTTCAGCTACGCGCCGGAAAATGAGCTCATCCAGAAGCCGGACAAAACCTTCATTATGGAAATCGAGCAGTCAAAAAGAAATATTGTATGGGGTCCCGTAAAAAAAGACAGGAACAACAACGCCTATATCCTCATGGGGAAAAAGTACCGCAACTTCAACACCGGGCAAAATCTGGGATACCTGGTTCTGTACATCCAGGAAGCCGCTCTGATGGATATTTACAAAAAAATAACGCCGGATTTGGGATATTCCTTCCTGATCTCCAACAATGATTATGTCATTTCCCATCCCGATAAAAACAAGGTGGGAAGTACCATTTTTGATTCAAATACCTTCAACACCTCCAAATCCTTTGACCACTTTTCCCGGAAGATTGAAAACAAGAATTCCATCATCGCCGTCAGCAGGTTTGACGAACAGTTGAAAAGGCTGGGCTGCAACTGGATGATCGTAAGTGTCATCTCGGAAGAAAAATTGTTTGAAATCATGCAAAGGATCAACCGGTACGTTATCATCATCGAAGTTATCATGAGCCTTGTGGCCATTATCATCTCCGTCAAGATTTCTTCGCAGATCGCGGGGCCTTTGCGGCGCTTGAAGAACAAGCTGAAAAGCTTCGGCAAGGACAATGTGATCAACCTGTCCCTTTACAATAAAACAGGGGATGAAATCTGGGAGCTGGAAAAGTCCTACAATGAAATGATCACCAGGATCAGCGACCTGATCAGGAAGAACAACGAAGAGAAGGAGAAGCAGCGGAAGCTGGAGCTCGTTGCCCTGCAGGCCCAGATCAATCCGCACTTTCTCTATAATACCCTGGACGCCATCGGCTGGATAGCCAAGCTTAAAAAGCAGCCGGAAATCGAAAAGCTGGTTCTGGCCCTGGCCAGGTTTTTCAGGATAAGCCTGCACAAAGGGGACAAATTCATCACCGTACAGGAAGAAATCGAACTGGTCAAGAATTTTGTGACCATCGAGTTAATCCGGTTTCCGGACAAGTTTGAGCTGGAAATCAATATCGACGAGGAAATCCTGTACTGCAGCATTTTGAAGCTGACTTTGCAGCCCCTTGTGGAGAATGCCATCAAGCACGGAATCGGCCTTAAAAGCGGAAAAGGGCACATCACCATCAACGGGTGCAAGGCTGGAGAAGACATTGTTCTCGAAGTGGTGGACGACGGGATGGGCTTTGACATTTCCAAGGCGCTTTTGAAGGGTTCCGGAGCTCCCCGGGGCTATGGGCTCAACAATGTAAATGAAAGGATACAGCTGGAATATGGGGAGAACTACGGCATTCACATAGACAGCAAGGAAAAGGAAGGAACCCGTATTGAGGTGAGGCTCAAGGCCGACCACCAGATTCCCGAGGAATAGAGGTGCCCGGAAGCGATGTTTAAAATCCCTGTAAGTTTGAAAAAGCGTGTGGATGATGTAAGCATTTATAAAAAGATACTGATTTCCACCATTGCCATGGTTATCGTGTTTATCAGCATCATCGGCCTTGTGGCCAACAATATCTCCAGCTACGCCATCAGGGAGCAGGCCAAGTATCCCATCAGGGACGCCCTTGATACCACCAGGAGCAATATCGAGATATACCTGAGCTATACCTTTTTCACGCTGAACTCCATCAAAGACGCCATCGAGATGAGTGAGGTCTTTCCGGTGGAAACCTATCTGACGCAAGCAGAGGCCCTGGACAAGAAAGACAGGCTTATGGCGGGGATCAGCGATGCCCTGGCCCGCAGCAGGAACAACATAAGCCTGGAGATCCAATTTGCGAGCTACATTCTCAATGGAGGCTCCCCCCTGTCGGAGCATGCAAGCCCTTTCTTCTACCAGACGGCGGTGACCAGCAGCGAGCGCATCCAAGATGAAGAGTGGTATGCGGAGAGTAAAAAAATCAATGTAAAAGCCAACGAAGGCTTTAGGAACAGCAGCGTACGGTGGCATGTGAAAAGGGTGGACAGCCAGAACAATAACGAATACCTGATTGTGACCTGCAGCGCGGGGGACGGGATTGTGGCCGTAGGTCTGAAAATGGTGGAAATAGAAAAATTCCTTTCAGGCTCGGAACTGATTTTGATCATTGATGAGAGGGGCAGGGTGGTCTACAGCAAAAGGGGCAGCGACTTCGGCGCCGACATTTCAAAGGAGGAGTATGTGCAAAACATCCTGGCGGCGGACAAAGGCCAGTTCACCAGCAGGATTGAGGGCAAGGAAAACCTTGTGACTTTTTCAAGGCTCAACACCTATTCCGAAAGCAACTGGAAGATTGTTTCACTCATGCCTTCAGACAAACTGACGGCAAATGCGGTCCTGGTGCGCAACATCATCATTGCCACCGGTCTGGCCTGCATTCTGGTGGCGGTCCTGCTGAGCCTGCTGGTGGCAAGGGGGATCACCAACCCCATCCGGATACTTGCCAGCTCCATGAAAAAGGTCAAGGAGGGCTCCCTGGATATAACCGTCGAAAGGGATTCCAGGGATGAAATCGGGGAGCTTTACGGAACCTTCAACAAAATGATCCGGGATTTGAATACCCTCATCGAGAAGATATACATGTCCGAACGGTATTCCAAGGAGATTGAGATAAAATTCCTCCAGTCCCAGATCAATCCCCATTTTCTCTACAATACCCTCAGCACCATAAAGTGGATGGGGATCATACACAATATCCCCACCATCAGCCAGATCACCACCGACCTGGTGAAGCTCCTCCGGAACAGCATCGGCAAGGAAGGCTATATGATCAGCGTGGAAGGGGAAATAGAAAACCTCCAGAGCTATATCGGCATTCAACAGGTCAGGTTTAACAACACCTTCCGGGTGAATTTCGATATTGAGGAAGAAATACTGGAATTCCATATTTTCAAGCTCATCCTGCAGCCTGTGGTTGAGAATGCCATAAATTATGCCTTTACCAACAGGAAGGACATGGGAAGCATCGGGATTAAGGGGTATCACAGGGAGGACCGGCTGATTTTTGAGGTGCTGGATGACGGTGTGGGAATGGATGAAAAGCAAATCGCAGGAATACTGGAAGATACCGGCCTGGAAGAAAAGGCGGCAAAAAGGGATAAGTTTTCCGGTATCGGATTGAAAAACATACAGGACAGGGTCAAGCTGAGCTACGGGAATGAATACGGACTTTCCATCGAAAGCAAGCCGGGCGAAGGGACCAGAGTGGTGCTGGTGCTGCCCGTTATCAGAAATTTGGATGTATAAAGGAGACAGGGCATGGTGAAGGTGCTTATTGTGGATGACGAAATCATGATCAGGATCGGACTCAAATCTGCGATCCCCTGGGAGGCCAACGGATTTCAGGTGGTGGGTGAGGCTTCCAACGGGGAAGAGGCTTATGGCATATTTCTCGAAAAGTCTCCCGACATCATCCTGACCGATATAAAAATGCCTTTAATGGATGGCTTGCAGCTCATCGAAAAGGTAAAAGAGGTGGACGACACTGTAAAAATCATCATTTTGAGCTGCTACAACGAGTTTGAATTTGTCAAAAGGGCCATGAGGCTGGGGGCGGACGACTATTTATTAAAGGCGGAATTCAATGAAAACGAGCTGCTGGAGAAGACCATCAAGCTGAAAGAGGAGCTGCTGCAGAACAGGATCGAAAAGCAGATCATCCGGGATGTGAAGAGTGTCAACACCCATTCAAACAGAAACAAGCTTTTGAAAGAGCTGATTTGGGGAGTGAAGTTTGAAAGGGGGGAGGCCCTGGAGAAGTTAAAGCTGTTTGACATCCGGATCCATCCCGACTCCTTTGCTCTTGTCATCATAAAAACCGACGATGAGGACATCCTCTGCTCCAAATGGGCGGACGACAGGGACGGCTTGTTTTCTTCCGCCTTTATCAACATTGTCGAAGAGATCATCAACGATTTCCAATCGGGAATTGTTTTTGAAAACCAGAAGGAATATGTCCTTATATTGAATGTTCCGGGGAAGAGCGAACTGAAAGCCTACGAAAACATAAGCAGCATTTGCGATAAGATCAAGGATTCGGTGCTGAGGTATTTAAATGTACGTATCACCATGGGCATAAGCAGCATCCAGCACGATCTGTGCGATTTAAAAAAGGGATACCGGGAGGCGGAAAGCACCCTTCAGAAGCAGTTTTTTCTGGGCCGTGGGAGGACGATTTTCTATGGCAGGGACGACCTGTCGGGGAGTAAGCGAAATGAAAGGGACGCTGTGAAGCTGTTCGATGAAAAGCAGCTGTTCAAAGCCGTTGAAGCCATGGACGGGAAGGGGCTGGAGGAAACCCTGCAATTGTTTTTCGCCGGCCTGGCCGGAAGCAGCAACCCCAGCATTGAAAGCATTGAAAACAGGACGATGGAACTGCTTTATTCCTTTAAAAAGCACATCAGCTATCTGGGCTACGATATTGACGAGGTGCTGGAAGCAGAATTCAATCCCGTGCACATCGTCAAATCCAGGAATACGTTTGATGAGCTTGCGGAGGAAGTAAAAAGGGTGATGCTGAAGGCGGTGGACCTGATTGCAAAAAGGCGGTCGGATCCCATCAGCAAGCCCGTCCAGAGGGCCATTGAATACATCAATATGCACTATGCCGAGAACATAAGCCTCATGTCCGTTGCCTCCCATCTCGGCCTAAACATGTCCTATGTCAGCAACCTGTTCAAGGCCCAGGTAGGGGAGTCTTTTACGGAGTACCTGACCAAGGTCAGGATCAAAAAGGCCAAGCAGCTTATCCTGCAGAGGAAATACAAGATCTATGAGATCGCCGAAATGGTGGGCTGTCCCAATGAGGCCTACTTCAGCACCCTGTTCAAAAAAGTGACGGGGGTCAACCCCAAGGACTACTGCGGGAAAAACTGATCCCGCAGTTGGGACTCAAATATATTTATATACTTTAGACAAAGAAGACGCCAATTTAAACGATATATCCTTTCCATGCCTTTCTTTAATCCATACCTAAAAAATTTATAAGAACCCGTAAAAATTATAAAAATTTTGCCCGGAGACCAGGGACAAAATTGTAAAGCGGATTTGATGCAAAAAAGTCAAAAGTTTACTCAAACAATCTTAATTAAAAATACGCATCCGGGGTTTTATAATTGAACCATCGGCAGTTGGCCGCGATAGGTTTGTAAGGTATGGAGGTCTAAATGAGTTCTATTCATACGAATGTAGGCAGAAACATTTATCCTGTGAGAAAAAAGGGTTTCCTTTACGAACTGATACGGAATAAGACCCTTTATATCATGCTGCTGCCAGGGATTATCATAACGCTTGTCTACAGATACCTGCCCATGCTGTGGGTGGCGATCTCCTTCCAGGAGTATTCCCCTGGCAAAGGCATCCTGGGAAGCGAGTGGGTGGGCGTCGAACACTTTAAAAAGTTGTTTGCCAGCGAGGATTTCTGGAGGATACTTTTAAACACCATCATCATCGGCTTTTCCAAGCAGTTTGTGGATTTTACGGCGGCACTGCTGCTGGCCTTGCTGCTGAATGAAGTGCGCAGGACCTTTTTCAAAAGGACCATCCAGACCGTCACTTTTTTTCCCAGCCTTATGTCCTGGACGGTTATCGGGGGAATGTTCACCATCATGCTGTCGGCCTCTTCCGACAGCGGCATGGTCAATGCCCTGAGGAGTGCGGTTTTCCCCGGGGTGGAGCCCATCAGCTTTCTGACGGATGAGAGGTATTTCCGGTGGATTATCGTCATCACCGAGGGCTGGAGGTATATGGGCTGGGTGGCAGTCATATTTGTGGCCGCGCTGACCGGAATAAACCCGGAGTATTATGAAGCCGCCGTGGTGGACGGCGCCAACCGGTGGAAGCAGACCCTTTATATTACCCTGCCCAGCATACGGAGCACCATGATCCTGGTGGCGATACTGAGCCTCCAGTACGTCATCAATGTAGGGCCTGACCAACTGCTGGTGTTTATTTCACCCAATGTCTACAGCGTCGGCGATATCCTGGACACCTATGTATACAGGTCCGGCATCCAGCAGCAGTACTATTCCTATGCCACGGCAGTGGGCCTTTTCAAATCGGTGATCGCTTTTGTCATCGTGTGGTTTGCCAACAGCATCGCAAAAAAATATGAAGAAACACAATTGTGGTAAGGAGGTGAAGCCTTATGAAACTAAGCAGGGGTGAAAAAATATTTTCCGTAGTCAACGCAATCATTTTGACGGTTGTCTCCTTGGCCATACTGCTGCCCTTTACCCATGTACTTGCCATTTCGCTTTCAAGCAGGGAGTATGTGGCCATGCACAGGCTGACCCTCTTTTTTCCCAACCTGTTCCAACTGGATGTAGAGGCTTACAAGTACATACTGAATGGCTCGTCCAATTTCCTGCGCTCCTTTAACAATACCGTGTTCATCACGGTGGTGGGAACAGCCCTTGAACTGGCCTTCGTTCTTTTCATGGCCTATCCCCTGTCCAGGAAGCAGTTGAAATACAAGCCGCAGCTCATGCTGTTCATCTTTATCCCCATGATTGTAAACCCTGGAATCATACCCAATTTTATTATTGTAAAAGAGACCCACCTGATGAATTCCCTGTGGTCTCTCATCATACCCAACCTGGCTTCGGCCTTTAACATCCTGCTGGCCATAAACTTTTTCAAGACCATCCCCGACAGCCTGGAGGAATCGGCGTTTATTGACGGAGCAGGACATTTCACCATCGCCACCCGCATCATCCTGCCCATGTCCCTGCCGGTGATCGCATCGGTGACGATTTTTACCGCCGTAGGACAGTGGAACACCTTTTTCAATGCCTTTATGTACTTGAACGACAGCACGAAGTTCACCCTGCAGGTCCTGCTGTACCAGATGGTCTCCAGCGGGTCCCCGTCCAGCTTCATATCCCAGACCGGATCCATGTACGTACCGCCGGGAGAACAGATACAGATGGCGGCGGTGGTAATCACCGCACTGCCCATTGCCATTCTCTACCCCTTCATACAGCGGTACTACATCAAAGGAATCACCCTGGGCTCGGTAAAAGGATGAGGAAGGATGAAGGAAAATTGTACCGCCATAAGGAATATATAAGGGGATGCCCTTTTATATATCGGAAACAAAAAAGAATGGGAGGATTCAAAATGAAAAAAAGATTCATACGCCTCATTACCCTTGTCGTTGCCGTTGCTTTCCTGGTGACTGGCTTCGCCGGCTGTGGCGGAAAGCAGCCCGAACCCAAGCAGGAAGGCGAAAAGGCTCCGGCGGCTTCCGGCGAGAGTTCCAAGCAGGAAGCGGCAAATGGGAAGCAGGTTGAAATCTCAAGGCTGTACAGAATGGCTGCAGAGACATTCCCTGCCGAAACAACTCCGATTGAAAAGGAAATCGAACAGAAATTCAACGTCAAGCTGAAGAGGATTTCCGCGCCGACGGCCAACTACGAAGAAAAACTGTCGGCACTGGTGGCCTCAGGCGATATTCCTGACATCTTCACAATCATGGAGATCAACCAGATGGTGAAATTTGCGAAAGACGGTGTGATCGGAGACCTGAAAGGGGTCATCAATGAAAAGGACCACCCGAACTTTTATAAATGGATCAACGACCCCAAATATAAGCCCTATGTGGCATATGACGGCGGAATCTACGGTCTGCCCAACATAAATACCTACACCACCGCTCCATGGGTTCCCCTCATAAGGAAGGACTGGCTGGCGGAGCTGAACCTGAAAATGCCCGAAACCCTGGCTGACCTGTACAACGTAGCCAAGGAGTTCAAGGCAAAGAAGAATGTTTATCCCATCGGAGCATGCAACGGCTTCGATTATGACAACCTTAACTTCATCCTGGGAGCCTTTGGAGTGGTCTACGGTTCATGGCATACCGAGGGAGACAAAATCGTCAGCTATGACGTTTCCCCCAAGATGAAGGAAGCCCTCGCCTTCCTCAGAAAATTAAAGGCGGATGGACTGCTTGACCCCGACTGGTCAACCCAGAAGGAAGAGCCGATGTTTGACAAGCTCATCAACGGCAAGACAGGCATTCTGCAGACGTGGAGCGTTTATCACTGGAGGAAGGAATGGAACATCGCCCAGGTAGAAATGATCAAAGCCGGCAAGCTCAAGAAGGAAGACAAGTTTGATGAAACCAAGCTTTATGGAAATGAAAACACAACCTACCTGGACTACATGCCGGTGCTGAAAGGCCCCGATGGGCAGGCTTACGGCCTGAGAGGCCAGGCTCCCGTATTTGACAGGCATGCCATATCCAAAAAGGCAGTGAGTGATCCGGAAAAAATAAAGAGAATCATGCAGCTGGCCGAGTGGTCCTCCACCGACGAAGGCTACCTGCTGACCAGAAGAGGCCACAAGGATGAGCACTACACCGTGGATGCCAACGGCTACATTGTCAGGAAACCGGGTATCGACGAGCAGACCACGGCAAGGGTGGCAGGGATGGAATGGTGGAACCTGGCGGCTACCTTCAATGAAAAGATCGATCCTCCGGGAGACCTTGACAAACCCTATGACATGAAGATCAGAAACTATTCAAAGACGCTGCCCACCCTTGAAAGGGCGGAAGACTTCCTGACCTCCGAGACCTTCGGCAAGAAGCGCAATGAAGTCAAAGCCAAAAGGGATGAGGTATACTTCAAGATCGTAAACGGAAGCCTGCCGGTGGAAGCCTTCGACAAGTGGGTTGAAGATTTCAAGGCGATGGGATACGATACCATGGCTAAGGAATTTACCGATTCCTATAATGCGATGAAGAAATAGCATGCAGCTTGGACACCAGCAAAAAAGGGTCAATAAGCCGGTTTGAGGCTTATTGACCCTTTCCTGTGTCATTTTGTGTTTTTGGCCAGATAGTAAAGGAGCCGGACACCCACTCCCGTGCCGCCCTTGCTGAAGTAGGCTTCAGCGCTGTCGCTCCAGGAGGTGCCGGCGATATCCATATGGAGCCATGGGCTTTCTTTTACAAACTCTCCGATGAACAGTCCTGCGGTGATGGTTCCCGCATCTTTGCCGCCCACGTTCTTCAAATCAGCAATTTCGGACTTGATCAGCTTTTTATATTCTTCACCCGCGGGAAGCTGCCAGACCCTTTCCCCCGACAGCTCGGAGGCGGTTTGCAGTATCTGCAAAAATTCCTGGTTGTTGGTCACCACACCGGTGACTGTTTTTCCCAGGGCCACCAGCACCGCCCCCGTCAGGGTGGCGATGTCCACAACCCTGGTGACCTTTTCAACCTGAAGGATATAGTGTACCGCATCCGCCAGGGTCAGCCGCCCCTCCGCGTCGGTGTTCAGCACTTCGATTTTCTTTCCTGCCATGGAACCGATAATATCTCCCGGCCTGTACGCATTGCCGGAAATCATGTTTTCGCAGGCCGCCACCACCGCCGTCACATTGACGGGAAGCCTGGCCTGGGCAATGGCCGCCATAGCTCCGATCACCGCTGCGGCGCCCCCCATATCGCTTTTCATGGTGACCATGCCTTCGGTAGGCTTGATGGAGTATCCGCCGCTGTCATAGGTCAGGCCCTTGCCCACAAAACCCAGTACATTGTCTTTTTGCTGGGGATTTCCGGTATACCGCATCACAATTAGCCTTGGAGGCTTTACCGAGCCCCGGGCCACCGTCAGGAAGGCTTCCATGCGCAGGGACCTGATTTTCTCTTCCTCCAGAACCTCTACCTTGAAGCCGCTCCTGGCCCCGATGCTTTTGGTCTGTTCCGCCAGTTCTACAGGCCCCAGTATATTGGAGGGCTCGTTTACAAGGTCCCTTGCCAGGAGGGTGCATTCCGCCAGCAGCCTGCCTTCGGCTACGGCGGAACTGTAGTCCCCGTTGTTATCGGGAGCAAGAAAGACATTAAAGACCTCTATTTTTGTTTCCTTTTTGTCGGACTTATATTTGCCGAACTCATAATCGCCCAGGAAGGCACCTTCGATACCGGCCTTCAGCACAGAAGGCAGCTCCTCTTCCGGGAGCCGGGCCAGGTCAAAGTCCACCTGTTTTCCCTTCAGCTCCTTTACTTTTTTGACTGCGCTGCCCGCAGCCCTTCGCACCTTTTCGGGGGTAAGGCCGGATTTTGGCCCCAGGCCCAGCAGCACCACATCCTGGAGGCGCTGGTCGTTATAGGTGGTGAAGGTATAGATTTGCTCGTCGGTTCCTTTGAACCTGCCCTCGTCATTCAGCTGATTCAGTATGCCTTCAAAAGGCTGGCTTACCCCTGACAGGCTTTCCTGTTCACACAGGCACAGCACCAGCACATGATTGGCTTGAAGAGCCGTCCCTTTATTTTTAATGTTGATTTGCATTTTTATCACCCCATCCTTTTTTTATCCTATCTTATATAGTTTAAACAGTGAAGGCTGTTTATACCGTATTCTCTTTCATTTTTTTATGAAGCTTTGTCAGAGGGTCTGCGATGCCGCTTGCCAGCGTAAGCCCCAGGCCGATGGAAACCAGTATCAATATGAAAATGATGAAAACAAGGGCCAATAAAATCCTGTTCAGCTCCATGTAGAGGCTGTTCAGGGGGATGGTGCTGATGATTTTCATATCGTTGACATACAGGTTTTTATGAATGATGATGGATTTCCTGTCCCGGGACAGGGAATAATCCGTTGAAAAGTCATATTCGCCAAATGCGTCCAGGGAGGCGGCGGTGTCGGCGGAACTGTTGTGCTTTGAAGGAAGCAGGATTTTTTCCGAATTGGTGATAAAGGTTTGCGATTCGTTGATATATACGCTGCTTCCGTTTTTGAAAAAGTCATAAACATAGCTGGGATCGATGTCAATAAAAAGGTAGCCGAGGGTATCGTTATCCTGGTCGTATATTTTGGTGATGAAGGTCACGATGCCGTATTTTTTGTTGTACAGCTCATTGTTATAATATTCGGCGATTTCACCCGTTCTTACGGACCAGAAGGAAGACAGGGAAGAGGACAGAAAGCTGTCAATGCTCCTATTATGCCTTAGCTGTTCCAGGGCGGGATAGGAAGTTACGTTGTTGGAAGCCCGGGAAGCTCCGAAACGGTCATACAGGGTGACTCCCAGGATACCGGAGTATGAAAGCTTCAAGCCGTCCAGGGAGGAGACCAGGGTGGACTCAAAATTCTGCTGCTGAAGGCTTTCGATGATATAGGGGCTTTTGGATATCTGCTTTGAGGTTTCTTCGATGAGCTTCAGATAGATTTGTACATTTTCCACTTTTTGAGCCACGCCGTTGATGGACAGGTCGATAAAATTGTTGTAGGCGATTTCCTTGATGGCGGTATAGGAAATCAATCCTACGACGATAAGGCTCAGTGTGAGAGTGAGCACTATGAGGCTGAGAATTTTTCGCTTCAGTTTTTTAAACATGCGTATACCTCTTTCGGTAGCTCCATATTGAATATTATAATACAGCCCTTTTACAGGGACAATGAAAATTCCAAATAATCTTGGCATTGGGGCTTTCTGGCAGACAAGGAAGGACAGCTGTGCTATAATGGTATAAAACGGATTGAAGGGTTACCGGGGGAAGAACCTATGGCAAGAAGGCTGTTAAACTCCATGATTTTCATGCTTGCGGCGGTGCTCCTGATGGGCTGCAGCGACGGACGGGATGGTACGAAAGGCCTGGAGGGAAATAATACCGGGAATACAGGCGCTCATACGCCTGTAACCATTACCCTGGGGGTATGGCCGGAGGACAGCAAGGAGTCGGAGAAAAGAGCCTATGAGGAATACAGGGACATCTGCAAAAAGAAATATCCCTATATCACAATTGTCCCCGCGCCCTATTACTATTCTCCCGAGACCTTTATCCTCAAGGCTGAAAGCGGGGAACTGCCCACGGTTTACAACACCTGGTTCACGGAGCCCCAGAAAATCATCGAAAGCGATTACGCCGCAGATATAACGGAGCTGATGAAGAAGAACGGCTATGACCGGGACATGAATCCGGAAATATTGCGGCTGCTCTCAAAAAACGGCAGTATTTACGGCATACCGAGGGACGCCTATGCCCTGGGCCTGTTCATCAACATGAACCTTTACAGGCAGGCGGGCCTGCTGGACGGGGAAGGGTTGCCCCGGTATCCCGGGACCTTTGACGCGCTGGTGGAGGCTGCCAAAACCATCAAACAGAAGACCGGCAAAGCCGGTATGTTCATACCCACAAAGGACCACGTGGGGGGATGGCATTTTACACAGCTGGCATGGGCCTTTGGTGCAGAATTTGAGAAAAAGGCCGGCTCCAGGTGGATGGCCAATTTCAATACGCCGGAGGCTGAGGCCGCCCTGCAGTACATCAAGGACCTGCGGTGGAAGCATGATGTGCTGCTGCCCAACACGCAGCTGAGCTGGGGTGACTGGATCAAGAATTACGGAACGGATCAGGTGGGCATGGTATTTGCCGCGCCGGACATGCTGGAGGCTCCCACCAACGAATACAAGATGAAAAAGGAAGACATCGCCATCGCTCCCATTCCTGCGGGGCCCAAGGGGCAGTATTCCCTGATGGGAGGGACCGCCTACATGTTTTCGCCCCACAGCACGCCCGAACAACTGGATGCGGCATTCAAATTCCTCGACATCGCGGGAGTGACTTCAAACATCACAAAAGAAGCCCTGGATGGCCTGGAGATAAGGCTGAGGAGCAGGCACGAGAACGGGGTGGCGGTGGGGCCCAAACCCCTGCAGGTGTGGAATAACCGGGAGCGGATCAGCGCGGAGGATGCCATCTATGAAAAGTATGCCAATGTAAATATGGCGCTTTTCAGGCCCTATTACGAGAATGCATTTTTAAGCCTCCGCCCCGAAGAGCCTTATTACACCCAGAATCTTTATGCAATCCTCGACAGGGCGGTGCAGGAGGTAATCATGAACCGGGATGCGGAGCCCAAAGCCGTGCTGGAAAAGGCAAACGATGAATTCCAGACAAAGTTCATGAACCAGAACAAATAAAACCGGGCTAGAATATATTGACAAATTCGCTGCCAAAACATATACTCATTATATCCCCCCTGGGGGGATATAATGAGTATATGTTTTAAGGAGGAAAATCCTATGCATGAGGGGCATCATGATATTTTTGAGGACATTGAAGAGCTGGACGACATTTTCGGAAAGGACGGCAAGGACAGGAAAAAAAGCGGTGAGCATAAGCATCCCCACGGGCACCATGAAAAACGTGAAAAGGCCGGGGAGAATCCTTCGGGTGCCACAGGGCGGGAAGGGAATAAACAGCCTTGATGCGTAAATACAAAAGCCATGTTTTCACCCTTGCCCTGCTTTTGCTCATTGCTGCTTCCATCGTGAATTTCAAATGGAAGTTCCTTCCCTTTGACCTGGCCCTGGTCCCGCTGGTCCTTGGAGGTGCTTTTGTGACCTGGGGCACGTTTAAGGCGGTCATGGAGAGCAGGAGGATCACCGCAGGAGTGATGGTTGTAATGGCCCTGGTGGGAACCAGCTATGTAGGGGAGTATCTTGCCGGAGCCATTGTGGCCTTTATGATGATCTTCGGAGAATTTCTGGAGGGTGCCACCCTGGAAAAAACCCGCAACTCGGTCAAGGCGCTGATCCGGCTGGTCCCCGCCAGAGCCGGCAAATGGGTTGACGGAGAATACAGGGAGGTGTCCCTGCGGGATATCGACGTGGGAGACCGGCTGCTTGTGAGACCGGGAGAGCGCATTCCCGTTGACGGCGTTGTTGTGGAAGGATATGGAGCGGTCAATGAGTCGGCGCTGACGGGAGAACCCATGCCGGTGGATAAAACAGTGGGAGACAAGGTATACATTGGAACCCTCAATGAAAACGGTGTCCTTGAAATCATTACCGAAAAGACTGGAAGCGATACTTCCCTGGGCAGAATCATCAAGGTAATCCGGCAGGCCCAGGAAAACAAAGGTACGAAGCAGAAAATGGCGGACCGCTTTGCGGGATGGTTCACTCCTGCGATCCTGGCTATTTGCGCCCTGACCTGGCTGCTGACCTACGATCTGATGAGGGTGATGACCATCCTGGTCATTGCCTGCCCCTGTGCGCTGGTGCTTGCCACCCCTACCGCTGTGGTGGCGGCAGTGGGCAATGCGGCAAAACGGGGAGCTTTGATCAAAGGCGGAATAACGCTGGAGAATGCTGCCGGCGTGTCGGTGCTTTGCCTGGACAAAACCGGCACCATCACCAGGGGGAAGCCCAAACTGGTGGATATCACATCCTTCGGGACTGTGCCGGCCAAGGAATTGCTGAAGCTTGCGGCCGCCGTGGAAAAGAACTCAAAGCACCCTATTGCCGGAGCGGTGCTGGAGCATTATATGTTGAATGAATCGGAACCCATCCCGGAGGCGGCGGACTTCTTTATTCTGGTGGGAAGGGGACTGCGGGCACGGGTGGAGGACGCGGCAGTGGAGGTGTCCAATTCCCGGGCGCTGAAGGGGGAGGGAGTCCTATCCTCCAAAAGTGCGGAGGAGTATCTGGCAGCCCAGGAAGCGAAAGGCAACACGGCTCTTTTGATCATAAAGGACGGAGAAATCCTGGGAGGCTTCTCCATCGCCGACGAGCTCCGCGGCAACGTTCCCCGGGTGCTGGAAAAACTGCGCGCCATTGGCTTTGACCGCATCGTGATGCTGACGGGGGACAATCCCAACACGGCAAAAAACATTGCGGCACAGGCGGGCATCACCGAGTATGCGGCGGGACTGCTTCCGGAGGAGAAGATGGAGTATGTTGAAAAGCTCCGGAAGGACGGATTTCATGTGGCGATGGTGGGCGACGGCATCAACGACGCACCATCCCTGACGGTTGCGGATGTGGGGATTGCCATGGGAGTTATCGGAACGGATGTGGCGGTGGAAGCCTCGGACATTGCCCTGATGTCGGATAATCTGGAGGTGCTTCCGGGAATTTTCAAGTTGTGCAGAAGGGCCAACGGGATCATCCTGCAAAACATCTGGTTTTTTGCGGTATTCGTCAATATAGTGGGCGTGCTTTTTTCGGGACTGGGCTTTCTGAACCCCATTGCCGCCGCCATCATACACAATATTTCTTCGGTGCTGGTGGTGGTGAATTCTTCCCGGCTGCTGGCCTATGACCCTGAAAGGTCCTCACTTTAAAAACTTATCGATTGCGTCGTTCAAGTTTTCAAGAACTTTCGTATCGCCTGCATCCACCGCGTCGATGACACAGTGGTTGATGTGGTCCTGCAAAATTATCTTTCCAATGTTGTTGACGGCAGATTTTACAGCGGCGATCTGGATTAAGACGTCGCTGCATTCTCTGCCTTCCTCTACCATTCTTTTTACCGATTCCAGGTGTCCGATGGCTCTAGAAAGCCTGTCGAGCACTACTTTCGTGCTTGTATGGGGGTGCTTGTGCCTGTCCATATTCTCTCTCCTCCAAGTATTAACATCATTATATGCATTTCACCCTGGCAAATCAAGAATTATACCATATCGTTCAGGCGAACCAGCGGCCGCATCTATAATACAATATGGGATTCTGAGCAGTTTTCAAAACCATTTAGCAGGATCGCATACTTTTGCTCTCCGAGCAATCGTAATAAAATTAAAGCAAAGATCCGGAAACGTTTCCTGCAAAATTGAAAATTGAATGGAGGAATAGTTCATGAAAAGAACTTGGAGCGTAGTCATATGTATTATGCTCGTGCTGTCCCTGCTGGTTGGCTGTGGTTCCAAAACCGCAAGCACCCCCGAGCCGCAGAAAAAGGATGGGGCCGCTGCGCCTGCGCAGGCAGAGGAACCTAAAAAGGAAGCAGCTCCCAAGCCCGTTACCCTGACCCTCGGCATCTGGCCTGAAGACAACCAGGAAGCAGAAAGGAAAATGTATGAGGACTGGAAAAAGGTTTTTGAAGAAAAATATCCTCATATAACCGTAAAACCGGACCACTACAAATATTCTCCGGAAACCTTCGTTCCCAAGGCTGAAAGCGGTCAGCTGCCTACCATATACGAATCCTGGTTTACAGAACCTCAGAAGATCATTGCAAACGGCTATGCCGCAGACATTACAGACATCATGGTGAAGAACGGCTGGGACAAGGCCATGAATCCATCCATCCTGAAGATGGTTTCAAAGGACGGGAGAATCTATGCCATGCCCAGAGACGGGTATTCCCTGGGCCTGTATGTAAATGTAGACCTGTATAAGAAGGCGGGGCTTGTGGACGAGAACGGTGTCCCCAAATATCCCAAGACCTTTGACGAGCTTGCACAGACGGCCAGGACCATCAAGGACAAAACCGGAAAAGCGGGGATGATCATCCTTACAAAGGACAATTGTGGCGGTTGGCACTTCTCCAACATTGCATGGGCCTTTGGCGCAGAGTTTGAAAAGCAGGTTGACGGCAAGTGGGTTGCAAACCTCAACAGCCAGGAAGTGGTTGATGCCATGCAGTATGTGAAAGACCTGAAATGGAAATATGACGTGCTTCTTCCCAATGCCTTGCTGGGCTGGGGAGACTGGATCAAATACTTCGGTACGGAACAGGCGGCGATGTGCTTTGCCGGCGGTGACGTGCCCCACTTACCGGTGAACGACTACAAGCTGAACAAGGATCACATAGGAATTGCCCCCATACCGGCAGGGCCTAAGGGACAGTACTCACTGACCGGGGGTACCCCTTACATGTTTGCCAACAACGCAACGCCTGAAGAAATTGACGCTGCCTTTAAGTTCCTGGAGGTTATGGGCCGTGTGCCCAAGGTGGATGAAAAAGTGCTGGAGGGCAGGGAGATGGACCTCAGGACAAGGGCCGGCAAGGGCGAGCCTGTGGGACCTCAGCCTCTGCAGATATGGCAGAACAAGGAATACGCCGATGCCATCACCGCTATGTTTGAAAGGAATAAGAACGTAAATATGGCATACTTCCAGGACTTCCAGGAAGCCTCCCTGAAAATCCTCCGTACGGAAGAACCTTACAACTGCCAGGACCTGTATGCAATCCTTGACAAGGTGCTGCAGAAGGTGCTTACGGATAAGAATGCCGACCCCAGGACCCTCCTTGATGCTGCAAACAAGGAATTCCAGGATAAGTTCATGAGCAAGGTAAAATAGCCCAACATAAAAGTTTTATTAAAGGAAGCAGCGTCAAACCTGCTTCCTTTATAAATTAACGCCTTTTATGCATAAACCATATGGTTGAATAGGAATAACTTTTGAGGAGTAATGTTCATGAATCATATAAGCATCAAACCGGTTAAACCCCATCCCTTCACAAAAGACCTTTCCGCCTGGATGATCATGCTGCCAAGCCTGCTCCTCTTTGCGTTTTTTCTCTGGCAGCCGTTGATCGCGGGAATGGTCATCTCCTTTTGTGAGACCAAAGGCTTTAAGATCAGCGGCTTTGTAGGGCTGGCCAATTACATTGAGGTCATTGGCGATGCCGCCTTTGTGAAAGCGCTGGTCAATTCGTTTTCCTACACCCTGTGGTCCATTGCGCTGGGATTTGTGGTGCCCATCGTCCTGGCCATCGTCATCAATGAAATGGTGCATTTCAAGTCCCTTTTCAGGGTATCCATCTATTTTCCCAATGTAGTGCCGGGAGTTGCTACGGTGCTCATGTGGAGCTTTATGATGGACCCGGGGGAGGGGGGCTTGTTTAATGCGGTAAGGGCGCTGGCGGGACTTGGTCCGTCCCAATGGCTCCAGGACATCCATTTTACCATTCCCCTGATTATCCTGACCATGACATGGAAAACCGCCGGCTCCACGGCATTGATCTATATCGCCAGCTTGCAGGGCATCAACCAGGACCTCTATGAGGCCGCCTCCATCGACGGAGCGGGTCTCCTCTCAAGAATAAGGTATATCACCCTTCCTCACCTGTATAACATCGCGAGGCTTAATTTGATCCTGCAGATCATCTTTGTATTTCAGGTATTGTTTGAGCCTCTTGTCATGACGGGGGGCGGGCCGGATAACGCTTCCATATCGCTGATGCTGCTAAACTACTACTATGCCTTCAGGGACATGCACGCAGCAAAATCCGCTGCCGTAGGGGTGATCGTCAGCCTGATCCTGCTCCTGCTGACGGCGATATACATGAAAGCAAGCAAGGAAAAGGATATGTAGCAAGGGGGAGAAGAAAATGTCAAAATTTCAGAATAAAAACTACGGGATCATCACACAGCTGGATTTCAAGTCCAAAAGGACCAGGCTTTTGTATTATCTGTTTTTCGCGCTTTCCCTGGCCGTCGTTATGGTTTGCATAGCGCCGCCCCTATGGATGATGCTGTCGAGCTTGAAGGACATTCGGGAATTTATGTCCGTACCGCCCACCATCATCCCCAGGACCTTCCATCCGGAAAAAATTGCTGAAACCTGGAACAGGCTCGGCTTCGGCAGATTTTATATAAATTCTCTTATTTCGGTGTGCGGCGCCGTTATCTGTGCACTGTTTTTCAACGGACTGATCGCATACGCCATCTCCGTATTGAAGCCAAAGGGCGGCAAGATCGTGTTCTACCTGGTGCTGTGGAGCATGATGGTTCCCTATACCGTAAGCCTTGTCCCGCTGTTCAAGAACATCGTGGCCTTGAAGCTTACCAATACCTTTGTCCCCCTGTGGCTCAGCTTTGGAGCCAATGCCTTTTATGTGCTGCTTTACAAGAGCTTTTTCGATGCCCTTCCCGGCTCCCTGATCGAAGCCGCCAGGCTGGACGGCTGCTCCAACCTGGGGATGTTCTTCAGGATTGTGGTCCCTCTGAGCAAAGCGGTAAATATGGTGATTGCAATCTTTGCCGTGAATGCGGCCTGGTCGGATTTCCTGCTGCCCTTGCTGGTGCTGAAGGACAAGGACCTGTATACCGTTATGGTCAAGCTGTTCCAGACAAGGGAGGTGGGAGGCCTGTCGGTCGATTACCAGATGATGGCCATCTGCTTCTCCATCGTTCCCCCGGTCCTGCTTTTCATCCTGTTCCAGAAATATATCACCCAGGGGATTGCCTTGAGCGGGATCAAAGGGTGAAATCCACCCATACCAATAAAAATAAAAAGCATATCTAAAAAAAGTGAAACAAATATTTCTCAGAAAATAAGAGAGCAGGCGATATAAAGAATTCGAAATTTTTTACAATCATTTTTTATTAATGTTGCTCAAGGACAGAGCTATAATTTGCCTTAAGGTATCATGCCAAACAGGCTTCAAAGCCTTTTCTCCATAAAAAATGCCTTTTGTCATACCGGCAGAGTGCCGTTAAGTTAATTTTGTGAAACGAGGTTGCACAAATGCCCAAGATTGCTGACAAATATTTTGAGATCCATCCGTGGCGCGTGGTGGAAAGGGGCTTCGATCCCTCCAGGAGCCGTGTCTCGGAATCGGTATTTTCACTGGGAAACGAATACATGGGTGTACGGGGGTATTTTGAAGAGGGCTACAGCGGCGACAGCCTTAAAGGCAGCTATTTCAACGGGATTTATGAGATTCCCCGCGAAGAAACCCGTACCGCCTATAAAGGAATCGTGAAGCGCAGCCACTTTATGGTGAATTCCGTCGACTGGCTCCATACCAGGGTCTTCCTTGACGGCGAGGTGCTGGATGCGGCAAAATCCCATATTTCAGACTTTGTACGATGCCTGGACATGAGGACGGGGGTGCTTTGCCGGGAGCTGGTATGGCGCACCGGGACGGGAAAATCCGTAAGGATTGCCTT
>JAFADI010000240.1 GCA_023424965.1 Bacillota bacterium | reverse complement strand
TAAAGTATGCCCGCCTTGCTGTCAAGATACCACTCTCCCGGCGCCTCCAGTTCTTCAAAAACATTTTCAATAAAGAATCTGGAGCGGTGGTCTATTCCCGTCGCATCACAGCCCTGCATGATATCGTTGATCTGAAAGCCTCCATGCCCCAGCCGGATGGTATTGGTGTCCCGGTCGATGTCCTTTACCCGCCACTGCAGATTGCCCCAGTAATTCATGCCAAAGATATGCACCACTACTTCCTCAGGCTTTGCCCATCTCTTTTTTGTGAAAGTCTCCGGGTCATACTTGAATTCCGTGTGGGGCCATTCCAGGTCAGCCCTGGCGGGGCAGATATACCCGCTCACTCCGGGGTTTGAAGGGTCATACTTGGGAAAACGCGCCCGGATCTGGCGCTTCCCGTTTATAAACAGCTGCGTAAATTCTAGGCCGTTGTTTTTCGCTTCCGGTATTTCACACATGCATATTCCGTCACGGAATGGGGCCCAATGCCCGGCGATTCTTTTTCCTCCGCTGATTACAGGATGTTCTCCGGGATATGCCATATACGTGATATCCCTGTCCTGGGTGCCCGAATCCTGTAATTCAAAGGTCAGCGGCCGCTCCAGGTAATAGGTGCCTTCACGCAGGTAGACCCGTACCGGAGCTGCTTCTTGGCTTTTTAATTTCCGGGCCTCCATTTTTGCCCTTTCAATGGTTGCAAAGGGTCTTTCCATGGTGCCGGCATTGGTATCACTGCCATTGATGGAAACAAACAATATATTTCTGCTTTCGTCCACATGCATCACCTTTTTTTATTTTTTGTGCTAGCCCTTTATGGCCCCTGCCGTCATTCCCGCAATAATGTACTTTTGTGCAAACAGGTACAATAGAATCACAGGCGCCGACACCATGACCATGTCTGCGCATACGAGATGCCAGCTTCTGTTGTATTTTCCGAAGAAGTTGTATACCGACAGGGGCAGTGTCCACTTCTGGGAGCTGTTCAGAAGATAGATGGGATACTGGAAATCGTTCCATACCCACATGAAGTTCAATACCGCCGCCGTAACCGTTACAGGGAGCAATAGCGGAAAGATGATCCTGTAAAAAAGCGAAATGCCTTCGCAGCCGTCAATGATTCCGGCTTCGTCCAGTTCTTTGGGTATGGTGCGGACAAATCCTGAAAACAGCATGGTTGAAAAGGGTATGAATAAAGCGGTGTACACAAGGATCACAGACAGGTAGCTTCCATAGATATGCAGGGTCTTGAGCAACTGTATCGTGGGAAGTGCGGCAAAGGGTGCAATGATCCCCAGAACGATGATATTGTAAATGACCTTGTTTATTCTGGTCCCGTTCCTGGTTATGATAAAAGCCAGAATCGAGGACAGCATGATGATAAGGATGACGGACCCTACGGTTATGACGGTGCTGTTAATAAAGGACCTGAATATTTTCCCCTCGATAAAAACCGTTTTGTAGTTCTCGAGTAAAAACTTCTCAGGGAGGCTTATATTCAATTCACCCGCCTCACCATAGGACTTAAAGGAGGTAATTGCAACCATCGCCAGGGGATAGAGCACTACCAGGCTGAAAACCCATAAAACCAGCTCGTATAGCATATTCTTTCTTTTTTCATTGATCATAGCTCCACCTCGGTCTTACTGGCAAATTTTTGATAGCCCAGCGCCACCACCACAAGGATAACCGCAAATACAAGGTTGATGGCAACCGATTGGGCATACCTGTCCATGGCCATTTCGTTCAATATGAGCGTACCGAAGGTTTCGGTGTCATGGCCCGGGCCTCCACGGGTCATGATGTAGATGATATCGAAGATCTTAAGGCCGTAGAGGATGCTCAAAAGCATGTTTACATTAAAGGGTGCCATAATTAAAGGCAGTGTGACGCTTTTGAATTTCTGCCACCCGCTGGCGCCGTCAATATCCGCCGCCTCATAATAATCGCCGGGAATGGACTGCAGGCCTGCGAGGAAAATTACCACGGCATATCCCGTGGACCGCCATATTTCAGTTATGTTAACTGCCGTCATCGCCCAGAATCTTTTTCCCAGCCATTCCGGAGCCCATTTTTCCAATCCTATGTTCGTCAGGAATACATTGACGACACCATAGTTTGTATCGAAAATCGCAACAAAGATCAGCCCCACCACCAGTGCCGAAAAAACTACCGGTAAGAAGTATACCGCTCGAAGGATGTTGGTGGAGCGCAATTTTCTGTTTAAAGCGATGGCGATGGTCAGCCCGATTGCATTTTTAGCCAACGCCGTTATTATTGTAAAGGAGATGGTGTTTTCTGCCGCGATAAGCAGCGTCTTATTCTCCAATATTTCCTTAAAATTATCCAGTCCTACAAAGCTTATCTTTTCCAAATACGGATTCCAGTCGGTAAAAGCGTATAAAAAGCCCACCGTGGAGGGGAGTATGAAGAACAGGGCATAAACCGTAAGAGGCAGTATTAATAAGTACTGGGGATAAATCCTTTTTACGTTCACCGTTTGTCACCTCTTGAATTTTTTATACCGTTCAGAGAAACAGGGACCCCTGCCAAGGGGACTTAAAATATTACTTCCGGTTTTGTGCGGGCCCTGTGTGGTATCTACGCAGGGTGTAGCACAATGATAACGGAAGTTATATTTTAACTGTCCCCAAGGAGTCCCTGTCATCGGTCTAGACGGGCATGCCTGTTAGAACCCGGGGGCCTTTTGAGCCTTTGCACTTTTCATCCTCACGTCATCCATTGCCCTGGCGGTCTCTTCCACCGTTTTTGACCCCAGCATGAGCTCCTGTATGGGCTTTACCATCTCAACCTGGTCAAAGCCGATAATGCCCGCCCAGGCGTAGGAGGAAAGCATTAATCTGTCCACCGAATCCTTTGCCTCGGTATACTGCTCGGAGGGCTTGTTTGTATTCACACTCTTGAAATAGGTTTGTGTCGGCTGGCCCTTATAAGCCAGATTGAGGTTTTCAGGCTCCGCCAGGAAATTTACGAAGGCCTTTGCCGCCTCGGCGTTTTTACCTGTTTTGCAGGCAAAGGTCATGCAGGCATTGGGCCCTTCATAGCTACCTTCTTCGTTGGCTCCCAAAAAGCTGGGCATAATTCCGAATTTAGCCGAAGTTCCGGGATATTTGGGTTCAACATCCGTCGTCAGGAATCCATCCCAGCTGTAGCACATCGCATATTTGCCTTCGCCCAGGGCTCTTGCCTGCCCGTCAAAGGTATTGGTTGAAAATTTTTCTCCCAGGTAGCCTTTGTCAGCCAGCATTTTATAGAAATTCAGCATGTCGTTGAATTCTTTGACGTCTGCATATTTGGTTTGATTGGAATTCAGTTTTCCCATGAGGTCGGGATCTTTAAAGATGGAATCCAATGCAAACTGGGGGAAGATGGGCCAGACATCCTTGAAGCCCATGTAGATGGGGATAATGTTGTTGCTTTTCAAGGTTTCGCAGGCGGCTAGAAACTCTGTCTGGGTCTTCGGTATGCTTATGTTCAGCTTAGTAAATATTTCTTTGTTGTATAACAATCCCGATACGGTTCCTTCCCACAATGGAAGTCCATAGATTTTATCCTTGAATTTAACCTGAAACAGTGCAAAGTCTTTAATGTCGGAAACCCATTTCTCTCCGCTCATGTCGAAAAAGTTCTTTTCCGGCTGGAAGGGGTCAAGTCCGTTGCCGCCGAAGTGCATAAACACATCGGGAATCTCACCCGTTGCAAACTTGGTCTTCATAACCTGTTCGCCGGAATCAATGGGAACAGCCTGTATATCCAGCTTGTTGCCCGTTTTGTCCTCGTAGTTCTTCCATGCGGCTTTCATGTATGGTTTGTTTGTCCAGTCCTGATTTGCCAGTAAGGTCAGTGTGACCTTTTGAGCTGCTTTTTCCTTCGTCGGTTCACCCGCTGCAGGCTTTTCGCCGGCCGGTTTGCCTGAATCGGCCCCACAGGCCGTGAAGGCGGATGTGCACAGCAGCACGGAAAGCAGCAACGCCAGGCATTTGATGATTGACTTCTTCATTCAATTGTCCTCCTTTGAATTTCGGATACTTGGTTCCCGGAAATAATCTTGTTTAAATGATAAGACATGCCGCAAGCATTTTGAATGGATAAAGCCTATCATCCATATGGATAATTCATAGATTATCAGCCTGTGCTGATTGTACCATGTTAAAATGGCATTGTTTATTCCAAAAAGGCTTCAAAGCACCAAATGCAGTAAAGAACAATCGATCATTGACACAAAAGTGTGAAGTCCTTACTCATGGGTCATCCCAGTCTGATTCCCATTGCTTTAGTCCCTCGAAGCATTCCTCATAGAGTGAAGCCTTTTTTCCATAAATAATGCCTTTTACCCAAATAACAAAGTAGTATTAAATTTTCATTTCAGGGCTTTTGCATACTCACTGGGACTTACCCCTGTCAGGTCCTTAAATACCCGGCTGAAGTACAGCGGGTCCTCATAGCCTACCATTTCGGAAACATTCTTCAACCGTACCTCCGGCTGCCTGGCCATAATCTCCTTCGCCTTTTCAATCCGGAGCCTGGTGACATATTTGCTCGGAGAAATGCCCTTGGTGTTTTTGAAAACATTGGTGATATAGGTTTCATTATACCCGAACATTTCGTAAAACAGCCTGTAGGTTATGTTTGAGGTATAGTTTTCCTTCAGGTACCTTTCTATCTCTTCCACCAGTTCTTTCGCACTCATATGCCCGGTAAAATTTTTATTTTTCAAGTCAAACAGGTCTTTAAATACACAGCAAATATTCTCATACAGGGTTTCATAATCAAAGGCTCCGGCAATAATCTGGTTCACGTCATATCCGCCGTTGAAGCTTCCTGCCTCTGTCCCGGACAGGGTGCCCTGAAAAAGGTTGATCATGTGGTTGATGAGTGTCTGGAGGGCCAGTTGCGTATAGTCTTGCTCCTTCCATTCGTATACGGCTGCCTTGAGGCTGCTTTTGAAAGCCGCAAGGCTGCTTTGCTGCACCAGCACCGACAGCTGCTTCTCAATGGCGGGAGTTAGGAACAGTCCGGTGGCTTTTTGCTCTGTTTCAAAGTATATGTTGGATTTTCCAAATACCATTTCTCTGCTGAGAATACCCAACAAGCGCTTTGCCAAAGCTCCCAGCCCGCCAATCTCTTTTACCGGACTCCCGGATATGAGATTTATGGGGATACGGTCATTCCGCAATAGAAGCATCAGCTTTGAGCATATTTCCTTAATGAAGTTGTCCTTCCCGTCTTCGCCGGCAATGACAAATATTTTTTCATTGATATATTTCCCGTTAAGCCGCCACAGCTTCAGGCACTTTTCACGGATACCGCCTTCTATCCCCGCCATATCGCAGTTGTCCCAGAAATCCTTTCCGGGGTTGATGACATCATAGAGTTGATTGGATAGATGCCCTGCAAAAGCCACGATGACAAAATAAAACGGATACTGCATTCTGAAGCTTTCCTGCGCTTCCCCATTTTGAAAATTGATTAAGGCGTCCAAATAATCGTATTCATTCCTTGCCTTCTGCTCCTCAAACAGGTCGAACAGCTTCGTCATAAGGGCTGTGAGAGCTTCCGGTTCAATGGGCTTTAGCAAATAGTCAAATACCTTGAGCCGGATGGCGCTTCTCGCATACTCAAAATCACTGTATCCTGAAAGGATGATGCAGCTTACCTGGGGATAGAGTTTATTCACCTGGGAAATGAGCTCCAGGCCATCCATAAAAGGCATCCTTATGTCGGTGATAATTACGTCAGGCACCTCATTCTCCAACAGCTTCAATGCGTCCCTTCCGTTATAGGCCCAGGAGGAGACCATAAACTCGTTGTCTCCTGAATTGATTATGTCCTTGATCATATTTAAAATCGGTGGTTCGTCCTCAACCAACATTACCTTATACATTTTTCTCCCCTATCCCCGGTTGCACCGGTCCGCCGATCACGATCGCCGCACCGCCTTCCGGTGCATTATGGAATTCGATATGCTCACTGCCGTTAAAATGGATGTTCAGCCGCATAAAGGTGTTGAGCAGCCCTAATCCGCCCTTTTCAACATCGTTTGAATAGGTCTCCGCCGAGGGGCCTCTTTTTGCTTCTTCCAGCATTTGCACCAGTTTTTCCATGGCTTCCGCGGTGAATCCCCTGCCGTTGTCCCGCACCCTGACATACCATCTGCCGCCGTCGGTAAAGCCTTCAATCCGGACCCGCCAGGGAGGATTGACGTCAACAAAACCATGTTTGAATATGTTTTCAATAATAGGCTCCAGTACCAGCTTGGGAACTCCAATTGCCAAAATTGCTTCATCCACCTCCAGGCTGTATTCCAGGACCCCTTCAAACCGCATGCTCATGAGCTTTAAGTAACTGGTTGCATGGGCTATTTCCGATTCAAGCCGGGTGTTGTTTTCTTTCAACTCTACGGTATACCTCAACATCCTGGACAGGTCCGCACACATCCGGGCCACTTCCGTATTTCCCTTCTTTTGTCCGAAGGCTCCGATCACCGAAAGGGTGTTATACAGGAAATGAGGGTTCAATTGCGCCTGGAGCGCCAGCATATGGGCCTTCATCTCTCTTGACCGGGATTGGAGCATTTTGCGGGTGGATTCCCGGACTTCGCTCAACAGGTCCTGGAAGGCTTCTCCCAGCAGGGTTATTTCATTGTTTGTGCTGTTGTGGTTCAATGCAAGCTTCAGGTTTTCCATATCCACCGCTGCAAGGGATTCCTTCAGTTTTCTGACAGGCCGGGTCAAGCTTCCCGTAAAAACGTACAATACCAGCAGAAGTACGGCAAAGACCAGGATGTAGGTTAAAACAATGACATTCCTCAAAAGGCTGACGGGCTTCCTATATGCCTCCATGTCCTCAAGCTGGACCAGGGTCCAGTTTGCGTTGGACAGCCGGGAAAAGGAGGCGATGGCCGTTGTTTTTCCCAAGTCATCGTTTATTGCATAGCTGCCGAAGGTGGAGGAGGCCATTTTGTCATTGTATATGAGTCTGCCGGCAACGGTAAATTTTTCATCGAAGTTATGATAGATCAGCTTTTGGTTTTCATCGTAAATCGCCACATAGCTTTTCTTACTGGAATCCTTGGAGACACAAATATCATTTATGTCTTGAATATTGCGGCTTATCTCCACGAGTCCTAATGTGCTGTAATTATCCCGGATGGGTCTCAGCACTGAAAATACGGTATCCCTGTCCACAGACCAGTCATCCCGGTGCGGAGCCGAGAAAATCTTATATTTGTCGGAAGCCATGCTCTGGCTTATTCTTGGAATGTCTTTCATGGATTCCTTGGTTGCAATATAGTTGTTGAATTTGTTGCTCAAATCGATATAGTCATACTCCCTGGACAGAAGAGTAATCCTCCCCTTGATGGGCTTCAACGCCATGTATGAGAAAAGTGCACTTTTGACGGCGCTGTTTATCCTTGGGTTTTTATCGAAATAATTATTTTCAGGGTCTTGCGGAATGTTTCTTAAAACCTCCATGATGTATTCGGAGGAGTTCACCGCCAGAGAAATGCTGTCCATTTCGGCAAGCATGGCATCCAGTTGCTCCTGCAGCTTTTGGGTGGTTTGCTTTTGATTGTCCTCAATATTTTTTTCAATAATTGAAACCGTATATAGATAAAATAGGGTTCCGGAAACGGTAAGAATGATAAACACAAAAATTGAAAAGGAGATGAATAGTTTATAATGAAATTTCAAGCCTTTGAGCATATGAACCTCATTTAACAGCGGCATAGAATCTTTACCACAAGTTTAACACATATGGCTTTGGAATAGAAGTTGCAAAAAGTGGTGTCGATATATACAAACAATTGTTATAATTATATAATGAAATTGTGCTTTGTTATCATCTTTACGGGAGAATAGGATATTTATGGCTGAACTTATAAAAGAGTTCTTTAACCGGCAGGGGTTCAGGAGGTTCATAATCTTATCGGTAATCGCCCTGCTGCTTTATCTTTTGAGAAGTTTATTGAACTTAATATTGCTTACATTCATTTTTACTTTTCTGATCTATGGGGCACAACATTTTCTGACATCAAAATTAAACCATGTAATAAAAATAAGCCCCAAGGTAGTGCTTTTGTTTTTATATTCCCTGATCATTGCCGCATTGGTTTTTGGAATTTCCAGGCTTTCGCCGATTATTGCAAAAGAAAGCACCCAGGTTTTCAACCATGTCATCAATTTTTACAGTCAGCCCCATGATAATGAAATCATCAACTATGTTATTAATTATATAAACACCATGGCACTGGAAGGCTACATTAAACAGGGCTTTGATCTTCTTTACAAATCCATAACGGATTTGGGCAAGCTGGGGTTGAATATCATCATCGCTTTGGTCCTTAGCATGTTTTTCCTTTTGGAAGCTAAAAGTGTTATCAAATTTACTTCAAAATTCCGTGAAAGCAAAATAGCTCCTTTTTATGAGGAGATCGCGTACTTTGGCAAAAAGTTCATCCATTCCTTTGGCAAGGTTCTTGAGGCACAATTTCTTATCGCATTTATCAACTGCATCCTGTCGACATTTGCACTGTTTGTAATGGGTTTCCCCAACATACTGATCCTGGGGATTATGGTATTCGCACTGGGACTTATCCCTGTCGCCGGAGTACTGATCTCTCTTATCCCTTTATGCTTGGTCGCCTATAGTATCGGCGGGCTGATCAATGTTATTTACGTACTGGTAATGATAGCAGTCCTCCATGCGCTGGAAAGTTATATTTTAAACCCCAAACTGATGTCTACAAAGACAAACCTGCCGGTATTTTATACGTTTATCATACTTTTGGCATCTGAACATTTTTTCGGAGTTTGGGGACTGATCGTGGGAATTCCCATCTTCATGTTCATCCTGGATCTTCTGGATGTGGACAATGAACCTTTGCGCGAATGAAAAGGAGAAAAGACAAAGCAAGGGCCTCTGATTTCTCAGAAGCCCCGTTTTCGTTGGTTGCGGGGGTACGCAGGCCATACTTTCCAATATGATAAAGGCCATGGCAACAGGTGGGCAATGCCTATCAAAGTACTTTAACACTTAATTTACTGATACACTCTATGAAGAAAAGCGCCCAGGGCTGATCCGAGGGCGCTATACTTGTTATTTTTTTATACTTATCTTAAGGGCATGCCAGCTTTATCTCTAAAAGCGCCAGTAATAATAAGAATTACATCGATAACCCATCCAACCACAAATAATCCTCCTGTGAGAAACCAGATAAATCCCGTGCCTATCTTACCCACATAAAAGCGATGAATACCCAGGCCCCCAAGGAAAATACAAAGCAATAAGGCAACCATTTTACTTTTTTGTGGATACGCCATTCCCATTGAATTGTTATTGGTATTCGTATTAACATTACTTATAGTGATACTCGGTGTAGCCGCGGCGGTTTGCTGCTTCGCTTCATTTACTACATTTCCGATGTCAGCCTTACAGTAGTATTTCCCATTTACATCAATAAGGCAATCTGCACAAAACAATTTCCCACAGTAAACACAAGCACCGGCAGCTTCTTTCTCTGAGTGATTATAACACTGCATGCCAAGACCTCCCCCTAAATACTTTTTTACCCACATTATACCATGATTTTGCATAATTCCACATGATTTTCTTTCCAAAATTTTCTTTACTTTTACCATAAATCGGGCATATAATGGTACCAAACAAACGTTCGACAACGGAGGTTGCTTTTATGGCGCAGAAGGTAAAGAAAATTACGCTTGACATTATATCTACATATATAAATGATTGGGCTGTTCCAATTGAGCTACGGTACAACGACGAAAAATTTGAGATCAAAGACCCTGTACACAGCACAAAGCTATTCGATGGAGCTATCCGCTGGCGATGCAAAGTCGACGGAAGGGATATCGA
>JAFADI010000228.1 GCA_023424965.1 Bacillota bacterium | reverse complement strand
CACATATATACGACAGGCATATACCGTTAATTACGGAACTCATACAAAGAACCCCATATCCAGCCCCCAGGTTATTGATTAATCCGGATAAGAAGGATTTCTACGATTTTGAAGTTGAGGATTTTGTGCTGGAAGGGTATCAGAGAGGCCCGCAGATCAAAAATATTCCCGTTGCCGTCTGAGAGGAAAGGAGAGATTGCCGTATGATTTCCATGATTGTTGCAGTGGGAAAGAACGGTGTGATAGGAAAAGACAACAAACTGCCCTGGAAGCTTCCGGCGGACCTGGCGTATTTCAAGAAAATTACCTGGGGAAGTACCGTTATCATGGGACGCAAAACCTTTGAGTCCATCGGAAAACCCCTGCCGGGCAGGGACAATGTCATCCTGACAAGGGACCCGGATTACAGACAGGAGGGCTGCAGGGTGGTCCACAGCGCTTCCGGGGCCGTACAACTGGCGGAGGGGAAGGAAGCATTCATCATCGGGGGAGCCGCCGTTTATACGGAATTTATTCCGTATGCCGAAAAGCTGTATATCACTTACATCGACCAGGAGTTTGACGGGGATGCGTTTTTTCCGCGGATACCTGAAGACACATGGGTGCTTGTGGCGGAGGAAAAGGGCATCAGGGACGAAAAGAATCCCTACGACTATTTTTTCAGAATATACGAAAAAAGAAAAAAATAGGAAATATGAAAAATTGAGGCTGCGGGCATGAAGTGTATTAATTTATTTTTTGGTTAAAATACTTGTGAACCAAATTTTCAGGAGGTATGCACAATGAATGCTAAAAAAATGAATCATCCCAATGCCGGTATAAAATGTGTTGTAAACACCTGTCATTATTATATGCAGGGGGATTACTGTTCGGCGGAGAAGATCGAAGTTCAGCCCAGAAATGCAGCCGACAGTCAGGAAACAGATTGCGCAACCTTTATCTCCGAGGCTTGATTCGAATTTGAAGATCAGGACCTGCTCCTAACCGGGCGGGTCTTTTAATTTTTGTCATTTTAACAAATAGTTCATATTTTCTCCAAAAAATTTTCACATTTATTATTTAAAATTATAATGTAAGCACAACAGGAGGAGGGATATATATGAACAACCATGATGAATTTGATGAAAACAGATATAACGATACCGGGAATTATGAATTGCCAAGAGATCAGTACAGCCTTGAAACCTATGCTTTTTCGGGGCAGAGGCCCCAGCGTAAAAGGCAGGGGTCAAAATTCAGGACCTATGTGGCCCTGGTATTGACCACATCGCTGATAACCAGCGCCGCACTGGGAGGAGTCTTGTATGCCAGGTTTTCAGGAGAGCTGGAAAAACAGACGCAAATCATCCAGAAGCTGTCTGCCGCGCAGACCTCCGGTACATCTACCTACAATTCTCCTTTGAACAGCGGATTTACAAAGGTGGCCCTTCCCAAAGGCTCCGCCGTTACCGAAATAGCCAAAAAGGTCAGCCCGTCCATCGTGGGGATAAGAATGACGGTGGCCAGCTCCCAGAACCGGTTTTTCGGACAGGATATGGGCCAGTCCAAGGCTGAAGGTTCAGGCGTCATCATCAGCAAGGACGGTTACATAATGACCAACTACCATGTGGTCCAATATGCGGACACCAGGAACAATGCCGGCAGAAATACCACACTCGAGGTGTTCCTTCCCGACGGAAGGCAGGCCAAGGCTCAGTTTATCGGAGGGGACAGCAAAAATGACCTGGCAGTAATAAAAATAAGCCTGGATAATCTGCCTGTTGCCGAGCTGGGGGATTCATCCGCACTGGAAGTGGGAGAACCGGCGGTGGCCATAGGAAATCCCCTTGGGATGGACTTTGCGGGGTCTGTTACCGTGGGCGTTATAAGTGCCCTGAACAGAAAAGTGGAAACAGAGGACAAGGTTTTGAACCTGATACAGACGGATGCCGCCATTAACCCGGGAAACAGCGGTGGAGCCCTTGTGAATTCCCAGGGACAGGTGATAGGGATCAACACCATTAAAATTTCCGTCGCCGGAGTGGAAGGCCTGGGCTTTGCAATACCCATCAACGACGCGAAACCCATCGTGGACCAACTGCTCATGTTTGGCTACGTGAAAGGCAGACCCTTTATAGGCATCTCCGGTACGGAGATAACGGAGGTAATGGCACGGCAGTATAACGTACCCGTGGGCATTTATATCCAGGATGTCACCGCCGGAAGCGGGGCCAGCAGCGCAGGAATAAAGAAAGGCGATATCATCACGGCTCTGGCCGGTAAGGAAGTAAAGACCATGAAAGACGTGGACAACATCAAAAAGGACTACAAAGCCGGTGACACCGTAAATGTCACGGTTGACAGGAACGGACAGAAATTGAATCTGAAGCTGACTTTCTCGGAAGAGAAATAATGATAGAGTAAAGAAGGGATTCCCGGCGGAATCCCTTCTTCATGCAGGCCCGCTCATTCCAACCTTATTCAGTTCAGGTCCTTTTGCAGGCTTTCACCCATATCTTTGTAGATCTTTGCCATAAATCTGTTAAAATCCTCTGCTGCTTTCAGATAAGCGGCGATTTCCGGTATTTTTGACAACTGCCCGTACTTGCTGCTTAACTGCTTTGCCCTGGCGTCAGCATCCCTGGAGGACAGTTTTCCTTCATACAGCAGCTTTTGACCGGAAATAAATTCATCCAGATCTTTTTTTAGCCCAGGATTTTTGGAAACAACAGCCTTTGCCTGCTTCAGACCGGTAAATTCCGAACTGGCTTTGATTGCCCGCAGAAGACCGTACAAGCTGTCATTGACTCCCATAACATCCACCCCAAATCATCATTGTTGTAGTCCCTTTCACAGTGTATGAAAGAGGGGGCTGTTAGGTGAACATAATGTTGTGAGGGCCGTCCATGCTCCGGAACAGGAGGCACCTTACACCTACAGGCCTCATAGACTGGTAAGAGAGCTTTATAGCGGACCGGAACATGAGGAATTTTTCATACATCGATTTATTAGCCAAATACGGTATCGACGGCGCCCATCCGGGAGGCCTGCAGCTGACGCGGGAAATACTGGAACTGGAAGAGGTTTCGGAAAATACGGCACTGCTGGATATGGGCTGCGGAACGGGAGAGACATCCGCTTACATCGCCAAAAGCTTCGGCTGTGAAATCACGGCGGCGGATATTAACCCTGCCATGCTCCAAAGGGCTTCGCAAAGGTTTATGGGGGAAAATCTCCACATCCGGCTGGTAAAGGCCGATGCCGTAAACCTGCCCTTCCGGGCGGACTCATTTGATGTTGTGCTGGCTGAATCCGTTACGGTATTTACCCACATTGCGGGGGCTTTAAAAGAGTATGCAAGGGTACTGAAGCCCGGGGGAATACTGATTGATATCGAACTGACGGCGGAGCGGAGGCTGGCACCCTTTGAACTGAGGGATGTAAGGGCCGTTCTGGGGACCGGGCAGGTGCCTGTACAGGGAGAATGGTGTAAAATGTTAAGAGATGCAGGTTTTTCGGGCATCGGGGTGTCAAAGGGCTCCGCGAATCCTCCCATGGTGTTTTTTCATCCTCAAATGTATATCGACTTTTTGCCTTATATCCTTTTGATGGGTAAATATGGCCGGACGCTTGGCCACAGGATTTACAGGTGTAAAAAATAACCGCGGCTTGTCAGATGGGACAGGCTTTTCTTCATAAAATCTTCACATGTAAATGATACGATGGAAAGGTCAAAAAGTTCTAATCGGAGGGAAGTCATGGAGCAAAAACTGGTTCGCAAAGTGGTTCAAGTAGACGGCATGACCTGTACAAGCTGTGAAATGAGGATAGAAAATGCGCTGAAGAAGCAGGAGGGTGTAATTGATGCCAAGGCGATTTTCAGCAGCTCGAACGTTTATGTCACCTTTGATGCAAATATAACAGGATTGGATAAGCTTGTTGAAATCATAGAAAAGCTGGACTATCAGGTGAAAAACAGCCGGAAGCCGGGAGGGGAGAAGGAGAATAAGCAGGACACCGGAAAACTGACGGTAAACCAGGTGCTGGGGATAGGCATTATTCTTCTGGCACTGTATGTAATTGTCAAACATACCGTGGGCTTCGACTTTATCCCGCAGGTAGACCAATCCATGGGCTACGGCATTCTTTTTGTCGTAGGACTGCTTACCTCCCTCCACTGCATCGCCATGTGCGGAGGCATCAACCTGTCCCAGTGCGTGAACGTCAAGCCGGCGGACGGTGAAAGGGCGGGATTGTCAAAATTAAAGCCCAGCCTCCTGTATAATACGGGCAGGGTAATTTCCTATACCGCCATTGGCGGTGTGGTGGGAGCCCTTGGTTCCGTCATCAGCTTTTCAGGAGCGGCAAAGGGTGTTGTGGCAATCCTGTCGGGAGTATTCATGGTCATCATGGGCCTTAACATGCTGAATATTTTCCCATGGCTCAGAAAGCTGAATCCCAGGCTGCCCCGATTTTTTGGAAACAAAATCTACGGCAACAGCGGGGAATACGGGCCCTTCTATGTAGGGCTTCTGAACGGGCTTATGCCCTGCGGCCCCCTGCAGGCCATGCAGCTTTATGCCCTGGGAACGGGAAGCTTTGCCGCAGGAGCCTTTTCAATGCTGATGTTCAGTCTGGGAACAGTCCCGCTGATGTTCGGCTTTGGGGCAATAAGCTCGTTCCTGAGCAACAAGTTTACCCATAGGATGCTTAAGGTAAGTGCGGTACTGGTCATCGGGCTGGGGGTCATCATGATGAACCGGGGGCTGGCCTTATCGGGAGCCAATGTGGCCTTTGCAGCGCCCAAGTCTGGCAATGTGGCCCAGGTGCAGGGAGATGTGCAGACCGTGACCACAAAGCTGGAAGCGGGCGGTTATCCGCCCATCGTGGTCCAGAAGGGGATACCGGTTAAATGGACCCTCACTGCCGAAAAGTCCGACTTGAACGGCTGCAATAATGCCATTATAATCCCTGAATTCAACATTCAGAAAAAGCTTGTACCCGGGGAAAATATCATTGAGTTCACCCCCGAAAAAGAAGGAAACATAACCTATAGCTGCTGGATGGGAATGATCAGGAGCAATATAAAGGTAGTGACGGATACCGCACAGGTGCCGGAGGAAGAGGCCCTGCAAACTTCCGGTCCTGAGGCAGCGGAGGCAGCAGAGGCAGTGCAAGCCGGAGGCTGCTGTGCCGCAGGCTCTAAAGCCGTCAAATTTGCCGGGGGAAAAATTCCCGTGGACGAAATTGCTGTGGCAAAAATTGAAAACGGCACACAATATGTTACAATGAATGTAAACGACTACGGGTTTTCACCGGCAGTCATCGTTATGCAAAAAGACGTGGAAACCAGATGGGTCATCAATGGCGAGCAGCTTAACAGCTGCAATCAAAGGCTGGTATTTCCGCAATACAACGCCAACATAAATTTGAAGGAAGGCGAAAATGAAATCAAATTTGTTCCTGAAGGAGATTTTACCTTCAGCTGCTGGATGGGAATGTTGAATGCCTATGTAAAAGTTGTTGATGATATAGGGAATATTAATCTTGAAGAGATTAAAGCCGAGGTTGAAAAATACAAACCTGAAGGTGCAGGCGCCGGCTGCTGTGGAATACAATAGCTTTGGAGGTGGAGCGGTACGGACAGTACAAAAAAAATACTTGTGGTGGATGATGAGGCAAAAATCGTGGAGGTTGTGAAGTCTTACCTGGAAAACAGCGGATATGCCGTATATGAAGCATATAACGGACTGGAAGCCCTGGAGCGGTTTGAAAAGGTAAATCCTTCCCTGGTTGTCCTGGACCTCATGCTGCCGGACATAGGCGGAGAAGATGTATGCAGGATATTGCGGAGAAAGTCCAGGGTTCCCATCATCATGCTTACGGCAAAAATCGATGAAGACAGTATTCTCCAGGGACTGAATATCGGGGCGGATGATTATGTTACCAAGCCCTTCAGTCCAAAACAGCTGATTGCAAGAATCGAAGCGGTACTGCGAAGGTCCGCCGACAATATCATTCCTCTGTCCAATATCCTGACATACAATGGGGGGGATTTGACCATCGATGTGCTCAAGTACGAGGTGAAAAAAAGAGGGCTGGTTCTCAATCTTACCCCCAATGAATACAAGCTTCTGACCACCGTTGCCAAGTATCCCGACAAGACCTTTACCCGGGAAGAACTGATTACCATGGTTCTAGGAGATGATTTTGCGGGGTATGACCGGACCATTGACACCCATATAAAAAATATCCGGCAGAAAATCGAGGATGATCCCAAAAATCCCAGATACATATTGACGGTCCACGGCATCGGATACCGGTTTGGCGGTGAATAGAATGAGATTTAGTTTAAGGACAAAACTATCCCTTTCCTATGTGTTTGTGGCGATGGTGTGTGTATTTCTGACAAGTGCCCTGACCAATCTGTTTTTGGACAGGCACTTTAAAGATTATGTCATAAATAACCAGGAGAGAAAAAACCGTGAGGTTGTTTCCTCCGTGAACCAGCAGTATAAGCCGGAAGGCGTTTGGGACAGCAATGTCATCGAGAATATAGGAATCAATGCCCTTGAGCAGGGAATGATCATACGGGTGACCGACCATTCGGGAAAGGTAATATGGGATGCCACACTGCACAACAACGGTATGTGCCAGCAGATGATCGCCCACATGGCCCGCAACATGAGCAGCAGGTATCCCAACTGGAACGGGGAATACAAGGAAGAGCCCTATCCGCTCACCTACAATCTCTCAAAAGTGGGGATGGTGGAAATCGGCTATTACGGGCCGTATTTTTTCACCGACAGCGACTTGAATTTTATCAATACACTGAACAACCTGCTGATAGCGGTTGGGGTGTTTTCCCTTCTGCTGTCGCTCATCATCGGGGCCATTATGGCGAAAAGGCTGAGTACCCCCATATCCAGGGCGATAAACACGGCTCAATCCATCTCGAAAGGTGATTTTGTGGGAAGGATTCATGAACAGTCCAGCACCAGGGAAATCTATCAGCTTACCGACACAATCAACAAGCTGGCGGAGACCCTTGAGGAACAGGAGGGCTTGAGGAAGAGGCTTACGGCGGATGTTGCCCACGAGCTGAGGACGCCCCTGGCAACCCTTCAAAGCCATATGGAGGCGATGATCGACGGTATATGGAAGCCCGACGGGGACAGGCTGAAAAGCTGCCATGAAGAGATATTGCGCATAAGCAGGATGGTGGGGGACCTGGAGAAGCTGGCCAGGTTTGAAGGCGAAAACCTTAAAATAGACAAAAGCAGCTTTGATGTCTCGGAATTGATACAGCACATCATCAATAACTTTGAGCGGGACTTTTTGAGTAAGGGAATCGATATAAGGTTTTTTGGCGAGGAAGAAACGGTGTTTGCAGACAGGGACAAGATAAGCCAGGTAATGGTGAACCTGCTGTCCAATGCCCTGAAATATACCCCTCCGGACGGAGTGGTGGAGGTGTGCGTCAAGGGGGCCCCCGATATAACGGAGATAAGCGTGAAGGACAACGGGAACGGAATCCCCCGGGAAGACCTGCCTTATATCTTTGAACGGTTCTATAGGGCCGACAAGTCCAGAAACAGGCTCACCGGTGGAGCCGGCATAGGACTTGCCATATCAAAAGCCATCATTGAGGCTCATAAGGGGAAGATTCAAGTGCACAGCGAATTGGACAAGGGCACGGAATTCATTGTCTCCATCCCAAAGTAAAATTTGTTGTTTCAATATACCCTGTGGGGGTATAACTGTAGTGACATAAATTTAGCTTGCCGGAGGAGGTATTCCATATGTCAATCAAAGTATATTCAACCCCCACATGTCCATGGTGTACGATTGCCAAAAAGTATTTGAACTCCAGAAATATGCCCTTCGAAGATATCGATGTGTCGTCGGACAGGGACGCAGCGACGGAAATGGTTAAAAAGTCCGGCCAACGGGGAGTGCCGGTGATCGATATCGACGGCAATATCATCGTAGGCTTTGATCAGCCGGCCATTGACAGGCTGATCAGTGCATGATCAGGAAGGCGATATTTGAATAGATCGATGAGAACCCCACCCGCTAACGCAATCAAAGCTTGCGAGCGGGTCCCGGGAACCTTGTTGTTGCACAATAAAAAGGAGATCTCACAGATCTCCTTTTTC
>JAFADI010000189.1 GCA_023424965.1 Bacillota bacterium | reverse complement strand
CGCTGTTAAAATGGTTTACCCGTGCCACCAGGTCTTTTTTGTGCTTGTCGGCATCCACATCCACCTGGTGGTCAAGGGAGATATCCTCATTTCTCGTAAGGCTTGCAAAGGCTTTTTGCAGGTCCAGTTCCGTCTGCAGCTTCCTGCTTATCTGAAGGTTGACATCTTTTTCAAAAAAGTATTCGTTATCCGTTGCACCATTGTCTGTGCCCCCGTGCCCGGGGTCGATGATGATATTTGCGTCTTTGAGAGGATTGTGGGTCAGGCCGGCAAAGATCACTGCACAAGCCGCTACCACAAGAAGAATAATAACAAGCAATATGGCGACATGGTTTCTGCCCTTGCCGATCACAAAGAAAAATGGTTTTTTACCCTTCTTTATTGCCACTGAAATCACCAGAATAGGGAGGTCCTAAGGTATTATATTTGGGCCCTCCCGACTTTATTACAATACAATTCAATAAATCCTCAGGAGCGCCAGGCATATAAGGAGAAACCCGGGTGCGAAAGAGAGGAGCCTTTTGTTTATCAGCTCAATGTTCCTGAACCGGCCTCCGAGGAAAGTTCCGATAAAGAGGAAGATAAGCTGGAAAAGACCGATGGCAAAAGGAATGGACATGGAATCAAAGCCCGTAAAGGCACAGCCGATTCCCACACCGATGGCGTCTACGGAAAGGGCCAGGCCCAGCAGCAGGGATTCTTTGAAATCAATAATGCCGGATTTGTCAATGTCGCCCCTGGAAGGGTTCTTGATGACCTGGACCGTAATGCCCAGGGATTTAATGGCGATCTTCAGCAGGGTTTTCTCCGCCAGCTCACAGCCCGACCTATCCGGAGAGTCTTCATCCTTTTTCAACAGCGACTGGAGGATGATCCACAGTCCCATCACCAGCAGGATGGAAGTTCCGATAATTTTTGATGCATACGGAGGGAAAATATCGGCGAGGGATTTTCCTGCCAGAATTGCCACCAGGGAGTATAGAATTGAAAAGGCACAGATAACCAGCTTTGAGGATAAGGGTACCCTGACCCCCTTCATGCCGTATGCGATTCCCACACCAAGAGCGTCCAGGCTGAGGGATACGGCAAGGATTAACATTGATATTATCATTTTCATCACCCATGCCATTATATGTTGCGGGGGTGTGAAGTGTTAGGGAATAGGGGTTGTATACTTTTTGGTCTAAGGGCACTTTCCTTTGAATATGAATAAGCATATAAGATTGTACACTTTTACATGGTTTAGCGTGGAAGCTGCATGCGGGATAAAAAGGAGAGATGAACTTGGGAATGCTCGAATCGATGCTTAAAGAGCCGGATTACAAAAATAAGCTTCATACCGGCTTAAGTGAGAAGGAAGCAAGAAAAAAGCTTGACAAGCACGGATTGAATACGTTGACTGAGAAAAAGAGAATTTCCGTATTCAAAATTCTCCTGGATCAATTTACCGATTTTATGGTGCTGATACTTCTGGCCTCTACGGCAATATCCATGTTTATGGGGGAAATGACGGAGGCCGTGACCATAATCGCCATTGTCATCGTGAACGCCATCCTCGGCTTTGTACAGGAATACAGGACCGAAAGAACCATGGAGGCGCTGAAGGGTCTGGCGGCACCTGTTGCCAAAGTCATAAGGGACGGAAGGCACTGCAGCATACCGGCGGAGGAAATCGTTCCCGGCGACCTTCTGGTGCTGGAGTCAGGGGACAGGATACCTGCCGATGCCATCCTGGTGGAGGCCAAGAGCATCCAGGTGGATGAGTCCCTGCTGACGGGAGAATCGGTTCCGGTGGAAAAGAGAACCGGTGGAGGAGGCAGGAAAAAGCCTGAAGGCAGTGATAAAAAAAATTCGGTATACATGGGCACCGTTGTTACCAGCGGCAGGGGTAAAGCGGTCACCTGCGCCACGGGCATGAACACCGAAATGGGGAAAATCGCCGACATGATCCAGAACATCGAGGAAGAGCAGACCCCCCTGCAGAAAAGGCTGGAGCATCTGGGTAAATTTATCGTATACGGATGCCTGGCAATTTGCGCCGTTGTGTCGATAACGGGAATATTGAGGGGGGAAGCGCTGTTCACCATGCTGCTGGCTGGGATAAGCCTAGCCGTGGCCGCCGTGCCGGAAGGATTGCCCGCAATCGTTACCATCGCCCTGGCCCTGGGAGTACAGCGCATGCTGAAAAGAAACGCGCTGATCAGAAAGCTGCCGGCGGTTGAGACCCTGGGTTGTGCCAGTGTCATATGCTCCGACAAAACAGGTACCCTGACGGAAAACAGGATGACCGTGAGAAAAATATACACCGGAGGGGGCATCATCGCGGTAAAAGGCAATGGCTATATGCCGGAAGGGGATTTCATATCGGAAGGCAAAAAGCTCAACCTGCAAAAAAACGGAGCCCTGAAACTGACCCTCGAAATATGCGGCCTGTGCAACAATTCCAAGCTCATAAGAGACTCGGCGGAAAACAGTAATTCTTTTGATAAAATCAAAGCTGTCTTTTCGAAGAAAGAAAACTGGCGCATCGATGGAGATCCCACGGAAGGGGCCCTTCTGGTGGCGGCGGCAAAATCCGGATTGAACGAAGAGGCCCTTGGCAGGAGTTACTTCAGGATCGATGAAATACCCTTTGACTCTGATCGAAAATGCATGTCGGTGATTTGTGACAACCATAAGGGAGAAACCTTTGTGTTTACGAAAGGGGCCCCTGATATCATCATCGAAAAGTGCAGCAAAATTTATTCTTCCCGAGGCATTATTGAGCTGAATAAAGCCGGGAGGGATGACATATTGCGGTTGAACGATTCCATGGCGGCGGATGCGCTGCGGGTCATCGGAGTGGCATACAGGAAACTGGCCGCCAGGTCCTATAAGCATAACGAGGTGGAAAAGGACCTGATCTTTGTGGGTCTGGTGGGAATGATCGATCCGCCGAGGACGGAAGCGGTAGAGGCCGTGCAAAAGTGCAGGCTCGCCGGAATAAAGCCCGTAATGATCACGGGAGACCACAAGGTAACTGCGACGGCAGTGGCAAAGGAGCTCAACATATTTGTGCCCGGTGACAAAGTCCTTACGGGAGCCGAACTGGAAAATATGAATGAGCAGATGCTTGAAAGCGTTGCCAATGACGTATCGGTATATGCCAGGGTGTCGCCGAAGCACAAGCTCATGATCGTAAAGGCCCTGAAAAAGAAAGGGCATATTGTGGCCATGACGGGGGACGGCGTGAATGACGCACCTGCCATTAAAGAAGCGGACATAGGCATCTCCATGGGGGTTACGGGTACGGACGTGACCAAAGAGGCCTCTTCCATGATCCTGATGGACGACAATTTTGCCACCATTGTTGCCGCAGTGGAAGAAGGAAGGGTGATTTACAACAACATCCGGAAATTCATCCGGTATATGCTGGCCTGCAATCTGGGGGAAGTACTGACCATGTTCATCGGCATGCTGCTTGGGCTGCCCATTCCGCTGCTGCCCATACAGATCCTGTGGGTCAACCTGGTCACCGACGGACTGCCTGCCATAGCCCTTGGCTTCGACCCTCCGGAGAAGGATATCATGATGAGAAGGCCCAGGGGCGCCAAGGAAAACATCTTTTCTCAAGGACTTCTGAACCTTATAATGTTCAGAGGCGCGCTGATCGGCTTGAGCACCCTCGCAGTTTTCATGTCGATGCTCTATATTGGAGGCAGCGTTGAAAGCGCCAGGACCGGAGCCTTTTTAACCCTGGTACTCACCCAGCTCATCCATGTGTTTGAATGTAAATCCGAGCGCAGGAGTATTTTTGAGATCCCGGTTTTAAACAACATATGGCTTGTGCTTGCCGTACTCTGCTCACTGGTAATGATTCTGGGGGTTGTTTATATTCCCTTCTTCCAGGTGGTATTCAAAACCGTTGCCCTCACCCTCAACGAATGGGTGCTGGTGGCGGGAATATCAGTCCTGGGACCGGTGATTGCAAGCTTCTTTAGAATAAGGAAGTAATGGATACTTATCCTTGTACGAAAGTAAAACTGAGGACGCTTTTAATCTTTGAAGCAGAAAAGATCAAAAAGCGTCTTTTTCTATTCAAAGCAGGAGGGAAGATGGAATACGTTGACAGGGCAATGGCGGGCAGATATAATGTTCAAAACAGAGGGTATGGATTCGGGGGTGCCGTATGAAATGTCCCGATTGCAATACGGAAATGGAATGGGGTAAGGTCTACCTGGAGGGGACACCGGGAGGAGCCATCCTTTACGGCCGGTCCTATAAGCACTGCTATTTTGATTCCTTCACAGGAGACCTGAAAAAAATTAAAATCATTGACAATGAGGAAAAGAAAAGGGCCTATTACTGTAAGGCCTGCGGGATGGTAATCATGAAATGAAATTGATGAAGAGACGTTTGCTTTATTTTATCCTGTCGTTCCTATGCTTTGCTGCCTGTGGACTGATTGTGGCAGTGTTTGGCCGCAACCCATTTATCCGGGGGTTTGTGGGAGATATCCTTGTTATTTTGCTGTTGTACTTTTTTATGAAAGGCTTTTATGATTTTCGCCCAGGGAAGCTCACAATTTTTATTCTTGTGCTGGCTTTTACCACGGAGTTTCTACAGTATCTGAAGCTCATAAGCATTTGGGGGCTTGAACAAAACGTGATGGCACAATTAACCATAGGAGCGGTTTTCGATCCTTTGGATTTAGTGGCGTATGCCCTTGGGGCTATTACAGCGTATTTCTCCGACATGAAACTGATAAAATGCAGTCATTTTATGCAGTACAGGTAAAAGGCCCATTCCTTCTATGTTATGGTGCAGCAGTTTGATATAATGGAGTAACGATGGAGGAAGGCAGGCTTTCAGTATGGATAAGAATGTTTCGTGGTATGTTCAAAAACAGGTTGAGAGAACGGTTGGAAATCTTGAAAAGCATAATATGGCGGGATTTTATGTGGATAATGAAAAAGAGCTGCTCCAAAAGGTCCGGGAACTCATCCCTGAGAATTCTACCGTTGCAGTGGCTGATTCAGTGACTCTTTTTGAAACAGGGGTCATCGGTCTTTTGAGAAGTGGGCCCTATACCTTCTGGGATAAGCATAAAGAGGGCATTACAAGAGAAGAAAAGAAGGAAGTCTACAGGAAAAGCTTCTGCGCTGATACCTTCCTGTGCAGTACAAATGCATTGACGGAGGAAGGGGAGCTTTATAACATCGATGGCAACGGGAGCCGTGTTGCGCCTGTCATCTATGGGCCGGAGCAGGTAATCATCGTTGCGGGCGTAAATAAAATTGTGAGGAACCTGGAAGAGGCAGAAAAGAGGGTCAGGCAATATGCGGCACCCCTGGACGCAAAGCGGCTGAATAAAAACACGCCCTGTGCCTCCCTGGGCTACTGCGTGGACTGTAAAAGCGAGGAGAGAATTTGCAATGACTTTGTGACTATAAAGCGTCAGTTCGTAAAAGGCCGGATTAAGGTTATTATTGTGGGGAAGCATCTGGGATATTGATATAGCAGTAAGGAACTTTTCAACGGTTAAACCTTTTTAGGATGCTGCCTGCGATGTCGGCGAAGTTGATGGGAGTTTTATAAATCAATTGCTTCACCCCCGGAATATTGATTGAAGCGAGCAGTTTGTCAAATCCATCGTTATCCAGGGTGTTTACAGTATCCCGGAAGGCTGAAATGTTTTCAATATGGTCCTGGAGGGGCTTCAGCAAAGCATCATAATCCAGCCCCTGAACAATTGACCTTGCGGCTAGAACACCGCTGATCATGCATTCCGGCCCTCCGACGCCGATAAGCCTTTCAGTGAGGCCGGCGGCCCGCCCTGCAAGCAGGATATTACCCTTTGTAAAGGCCTTTACCCGTCCTGTGGTAAAGGGTTCGGGGATAACTTTATACAAGAACTGGAAATTTGCCAAGCCTTCTTGCTCCAAAAATTTTGAATACGACTTTAGCATATCGGATTCCGTGCAGTTGATGATATATAGGGCTACCATCGCCTGAGTGGAGTTGAAAGGGGTTACCCTCCCGTACCCTGTTCCTGCGTATTCAGTATTGAAATAAATCGTAGAAGAATCCGGGTTGAAGGACTCCAGAGCGACGCCGCCAATAACACGGACCAACCCGATGTCTTCCCAGAGATTCAATTCCCTTGCAACTAAATCGTTTCCGGTAGCAGCAACCACCCAGTCATATTTTTTGGAAAGCTCCTTACAATCGGCATTCTGGTTGAGGTGCAGGGGAGCTTTTCTCAGAGAGTTCAGCAGTTGGTTTTCGATGGATTCCTTGCCCTTTCCCCTGACAACATAATAGCCTAAGAAGCCGTCAATATTTACCCGTTGTTTTGGGGATTTCATGAGGATATTTTTGCATTCCCCCAGGGGCTTGATGTCTATACCGTAATCTTCTCTCAAATGTTTGCGGATATCTCCCTGAGATTTATAGAAGCAATTGGGCCAGAAGCTCACCGACGGCCAGATCCATCCCACCGTGGCATCTCTTTCGTATAGGTCGGGTATAATGCCGAGCTTTTCAAATTCCAATGCACATGCAAGGCCGGTGAGGCTTGCACCGATGATAGCAACTTTCATCTTCCACCTCTGATTTTCGGCTTATAATATTATTCGCACGGGCCGCATTATTATACTTAATACATTTGTTGCCAAGCCGGCACCCATGTGGTTTAATTATTGTAATCGGAAACGATGGCGAATGGAGTGTTGGATGTACAGGAGTGCGATTGGGATGATGTAGACCAAAGGGTGGAGCCGTTAGTGGATAAAATGATACAGAAATTACAATTTACAAACAAAGGAGAATCATCGCATGGTACACATTCGGCCGGCAGAAACGCATGAAGCGGGAAAACTGACTTCGATAGCGATAAAATCCGAAGCTTACTGGGGATATGATCCGGAGTTTATGAAAAACTTCGAAGAAATATACAAGGTCACGGAAGACTTTATAAGAGAGAATCCTACCTTCGTCATGCAAGAAGAGGATACCGTCGTAGGATTTTATGCCGTTATCGCCGGTGAGAAGCAAAATGAGCTGGAATATTTTTATATCGAACCACAGAGGATCGGCAAGGGATATGGAAAAATCATGTGGAACCATCTGGAGGAGTATTGCATGAAGCTGGGGATGAGGGATATTGAAATGGTTACAAGCCCTCAGGCCAGAGCCTTCTACGAAAGGATGGGCGCTGTTCACGTGGCCGAAGTGGAATCCTTTTTGAGAAAGGGCAGAATGATTCCCAGGCTGAGATACAGCTTTTAAAAAAGAGGGAGAAAAGACTTGAAGAAGAGATATATTTGGGGAATCCTGACGGTGGCGTGGTGCATCATAATATTTGTACAGTCCCATAAGCCCGCGGTGAATTCTACCGTAGAGAGCTCCTATGTTACGGAACGATTGAACGACATTATTTCATTCCTTGCCAATACCGACAAAATCCGGCTGACGGATAATGTAGTGAGAAAAACCGCTCATTTTCTTGAGTTTTATCTGCTTGGCTTTCTTTCCTTCAAAACCTTCGTGAGCAGAGGACGGGAGAAGGGGGCCTTTTGGATTTCGACGCTTTTTTCGGTGCTTTTCGCGGTGTCCGATGAGCTGCACCAGTATTTTATCCCGGGGAGGGCCATGCGGCTTTTCGATGTGTTCATCGACTCCCTTGGTATCACGGCGGCAACCCTCCTGCAATATTTTAATTCGGTGAAAGGCTCCAGATAGGGGGGCATGCGGGTAAAAGGTTTCTACTTGAAAAGGGAAAATAAAAACTATATAATGTACTAGTGCTCTAGGGCAGTTTACAATTCTTTAAATTAGTTACAATTTGTTCACAGTTTATTAAAAAGTATTTTAGATAATGGATTGTGTGATATTGCGGTCAAATTACCTAAATATATAAGCAGGAGGGAAGAAAATGATCGAAATTCAAAATCTGACCAAAAAATATGGACAGATTAAGGCTGTAAGCAATCTGAATTTTACGGTTGAAAAAGGTGAAATTCTTGGGTTCCTGGGTCCGAACGGCGCCGGCAAGTCTACGACGATGAACATCATTACGGGATTTATTCCTTCAAGTGAAGGTACCGTCAAAGTGTGCGGCTATGATATTATGGAAAATCCCAGGGAAGTAAAAAAGCGTATCGGCTATCTGCCGGAGCTCCCGCCTCTTTATTACGATATGACCGTCAAAGAATACCTGAACTTTATCAGCCAGTTGAAGCTGGTTGACAAAAGCAAGAAAAAAAGCCAATTGGACGATATCATGGAACTGGTTAAGATAACAGATGTAAGGAACAGGCTTGTCAAGAACCTTTCAAAGGGATACAAGCAGAGGGTCGGCCTGGCGCAGGCGCTGGTAGGAAGCCCTGATGTGCTGGTCCTGGACGAGCCTACCGTAGGCCTCGACCCCAAACAGATCATTGAGATAAGAAAGCTGATCAAAGCCCTGGGCAAGCAGCATACCATCATTCTCAGCTCCCATATACTGCCTGAAGTCAGCGCCGTATGTGAAAGGGTCGTAATTATCAATAAAGGACAGATTGCCGCCGTAGACACCCCGGAGAACCTTTCAAAGGGTTTTGGAACCGCCTCCAGGCTTTCCGTTACCATTGCAGGTCCCAAGAGCTCCGTTGAAGGCTATATCAAGGAGATTTACGGTGTAAAATATGTAGAGCAGAACATCGAAAAGGAAAAAGACGTGGTCAACTATATCGTAGAATCCGACAAGGACATCGATGTAAGGAAGCCCCTGTTCTTTGCCATGGCAAAGGCCGGGTACCCCATCATTGAGTTGAAATCTCTCGATATGTCCCTGGAGGACATATTCCTCCAGATTACAACGGAAGAAAAGGAGGTTGGCTGAAAATGCTGGCAATTTTCAAAAGGGAAGTAAGGGCTTACTTTTATTCACCCATCGCATATGTTTTGATAGGATTTTTTATTGTGCTTTCGTCAATTTTCTTTCTTTTAGGCAACCTGGGTTACCAATCGGCGGACTTTAATTCAAACCTTTCCACCATGGGTTTCCTTCTTTTATTTATTGTTCCCATTCTGACCATGCGGTCCATCGCAGAGGACAGAAAAAACGGGACGGAGGTTTTGCTTGTCACATCTCCTGTGGGACTTTCGGGAATTGTTGTGGGTAAATACCTGGCAGCGTTTTTTGTTTTCCTGGTAATGACGGTAATCACCTTCATCTACCCCATCATCCTGTTTATTTTCGGAAGTCCGGCTCTTCCCGCCCTTGTGGGAGGGTATGTAGGATTTATACTCCTTGGCGCCGCGTTCATTTCCGTAGGAGTATTTGTTTCATCACTTACTGAAAATCAGGTGGTTGCAGCGGTGGCCTCCTTTGTATTCCTTCTGGTCACATGGATCATACAGCCTCTGGCAGGTTATGTGGGAGGAATCGGGGCAAAAGTGCTCAACTGGTTCTCATTGACCTCCAGGTATGACAATTTCAACAGGGGGATTTTTGAACTGGATCCTGTGGTTTATTACATCAGCTTTGTGGCTGTGTTTTTATTTCTAACAATCCGAGTAATGGAAAAAAGACGTTGGAGTCAGGGGTGATAAAACATGAATAAGATGAGTGAAGCATTGAAAAGGGTTTTTAACAGCAGAAGCTTAAAATATGGTTCAAACTCGATTATTCTTATTGCGGTAGTAATCGCTATTGCAGTATTTGTGAACATCCTTGTGGGCATGGCGGGGCTGAAATGGGACTTGACGGCCAATAAGCTGTATTCCATAGGTGATACCACAAAGGATATTTTAAAGGGTTTGAATAAGGATATAAGAATCATCGGCCTCTTCGACGGGGAAAAAGCAAAAAGTGACAGCGAGCTCAATGAAGTGATGGAGCTTCTGGCCCAGTACACAAAATATCCCCACGTCAAGGTTGAATATGTTGATCCCGACAAAAAAACGGATCTGATCAAGCAACTGGACCCTGACAATCTAAAGGAACTTCAGGGCGGAGACTTCGTCGTCCAGAGCGGAAATAAAATAAAGAAGCTTGAAAGAGGCGACCTCTTCAGTACGGAATTCGACCAGCAGACCTTCAGCCAGTATAAGACCGGTTCAAATGCGGAACAAAGCTTTACTGGAGCCGTAAAATATGTTACCTCCGAAAGTACACCCAGCATCTATTTTACCGAAGGACACGATGAAAAAAAGGTTGGGAGCGATTTCACCGTAATCAAGGATGTGCTTGAAAAGAACAATTATGAAGTAAAGACCATCAACCTGCTTTCCGAAGCAAAAGTGCCGGAAGATGCGGAACTCTTGCTGGTTCCTTCTCCCAAGAAGGACCTGACGGCCGACGAGAAGGATAAGCTTGCCCAATATCTTAAAGACGGAGGGAAGGCCATTTTCCTCTTCGACGCTCTGATTGCGGACACAAGCTTTGCACAATTTGAAGAAGTTTTGAAGGATTACAATGTTTCTTTGAACTATGACAGGGTCAAGGAAGAACTGGGCGGCAAGAGGCACCTGCCTCCGGACAAGGTCTACGATATTCTGCCCGAGACCCAGAGCAACAGCATAACTTCCAACCTGGGAAGCAACTTTACAATGCTGATGAGCGGTTCAAGAAGCATCAATACGCTTAAGAACCAAAAGGAATATATCACGGTAACCTCGCTGCTCAAATCAAGCGACAAGTCCACAGGAGAGCAGATCGACAAGGCCCGGGGAAAAGACAATGCGGGACCCCTGGACCTGGCGCTGGCCGTAGAGAACAAAGGCGGAGCAAAGGTTTCAAAAGTTCTGGTAGTAGGTAACAGTGCCTTTATAAGTGATGCCACCATCCAGCAGTATGGCCTGAACGGCTTCTATTTCCTGATGAACTCCATGAACTGGATGCTGGACAAAAAGGATGATGTGGTCATCGCTCCGAAAAGCTATGCTCCACCCAGGCTTGACAAGCTTGACGCCCTGTCTGCCAATCTGACGGCGTTGTTTGTGGTGATACTGCTTCCGTTGGTTATCTTTGGATTCGGTACCTATGTGTGGGTTAGGAGGAGACATTTATGAAGCTTTACAGGAATGCTCTGATTTTGGTTGTAGTACTGGGGCTTCTTGCAGGCGCGTATTTTTACCTGTCCAATAAAAAGAGCAAAGAGGCGGAACCTGAAACTGCCGGCGACACCATCAAACTATGGGAGCTGGACAAGGAAAAGATTTCCCAGGTGACCGTTGAAAATACCGAAGGGAAGGTAGTTATTGAGAACAAGGATAAAAAGTGGGTTCTCACTGCTCCTTCAAACTTTAAATATGATCAGAGCGCGGTAGACGGCGTTGTTTCAAACGCAGCTGCGGTAACGGCAGACAAGCTGGTGGAGGAAAATGCTTCCGAGCTTGGCCAGTATGGCCTTGACAAGCCTGTTACGGTGGCCGTAAAACTCCAGGACGGCAGCGAAAAAGCTTTGAACATCGGCAATGTGACACCGACAAAAAGCGGCTATTATGTCAAGACAAAGGACGACAACAAGGTTTATGTCCTGGGAACCTATCCGGGAGATTCTTTGAAGGCCAGCAAGGCGGACCTTATCAATAAAAAGATATTTGCCGACAATCCTGATGAAGTTACGGCAATGGGGATGGAGAAGGCCGGACAGACGGTCTTTGCCGCTGTGAAAAAAGACAGCACCGAATGGAGCCTTACAGCACCCATCCAGGGAAATGCGGATGCCTCCAAGCTGTCCCAGATGATACAGTCCGCCATTGGGGCGAATTTCTCCACGCTGGTGGAGGAGAAAGCCGCGGACCTTGACAAATACGGCCTGAAAAATCCTTCCTACAGTGTGGAACTGGAGGCAAAAGGGGTCAAAACCAGGCTGCTGATCGGGGACGAAAAGGAAAAGGGCGTTGAAGCCTATGCCAAGTTTGCAAACAGTGACGAAGTTTTTACCATGGGCCTGTCGGCATTGAATTTTCTTGATAAGCCCTTTAAAGAAATCATGGATGTATTTGTGTATATCGTAAATATTGACGACGTTTCAAAGATTTCGGTGGAAATGGACGGCAGAACCGACAATTTTGATGTGCAGACCGACAAGGAAAACAAGGACAACGACAAGTTCTTTGTAAACGGTAAAAATGTCAGTGGTGTGGAACTGGAAGGCGGAAAAGTGGGAGACGGCCTGTTCAGGGTATACTACCAGAAGCTCATCGGCATCACTTTAAGCGAGGTGGAAATTGGAGCAAAGCCCCAGGGAAAACCCGAGCTGACCATTACCTATACGTTGAAAAAGGCGCCGGGAACCATGAAGGTAGAATTCATCCCCAAGGATGACAGGTATGCCTATGCCCTCAAGAACGGCGAGTACACCAACATCATCGTGGAAAGAAAGCTGATTGAGGAATTGAGGCCCGCCCTTAAAGAGCTGGAGGCGGCTGCGGCAAAAGCTCAATAGTCCCCTGGGACTTCAAATTAAAATAGTTATAACGCTGCGGGAGACATTTTGGCTGCCCTCGTTATTATTCCTGCAACTCCGACATAGAATTATACGAGTAATTCTGTGTCAGGAGTTGTTTTTTATGGGAGAGGCAAGGAATATCATCAAGGTGGCAAGCATTTACCTGGCAACCATTATTGGAGCGGGCTTTGCGTCGGGACAGGAAATTGTCCAGTTTTTCTCCACTTATTACGAAGGCGGTTTTTACGGCATATTGCTGGCGGGGCTGCTGTTTTCCATCATCGGTTATACGGTGCTGGACCGGGTATACAGGGAAAGAATCAGAAATTATGATGAATTCCTTTTCCCCTCCGTGGGCTGGTTCATGGGCTGGGTAATGGAAATCATTGTAGCCGTATTTGTCCTCTCGCTGTTTTGCATCATGATTGCCGGTTCCGCAGGTATATTGAGTGAAAAATTCAACCTTCCCATGAACGCCTCCGCAATGTTTATGGCCCTTTTGTGCATGGTGCTGATCCTCACCGGCATTAAGGGGGTTGTGACATTAAGCACCATCATATCGCCGGTATTGATTGCCGGAATTGTGTCGATGGGATTTTATATCATCATTTTCAAGGACACCTCGGTGTTCAGCATGAACCTGAATATATCCGGAATTACAAACAACTGGTTTTTTTCCTCCCTCCTGTACGTAAGCTATAACAGCATACTTTCCGTGGTGGTCATGTGCAGCCTTCTGCCCTATCTCAAAACCAGAAAGGTGGGAATATGCGGCGGAATCCTGGGGGGCCTGCTCCTCTGCTTCATTGCTTTCCTGCTCAATTCAGCCATATTTATGTTTTATCCGAACGCCCTGTCCAGGGAATTGCCTGTATTGAGCATTGTGGGCCAATACAGCAGCCTGGTAACCCATATATATACCATTGTGATATGGCTGGCCATGCTGGTGTCCGCCGTCACATCAGGCTACTCTTTTGTTGAAAGGCTGAGCACAAAGCTGCCCATGAACATTAAGCTGATTACCGTCCTTGCATGTACCCTGGCGGTTCCCATGTCAAGCTTCGGGTTTTCAAACCTCATTGCCACCCTGTATCCCATCTTCGGCTACGCGGGCATGTTTATGGTTTTTGTCATCCTTATCCAGTGGATGAAAACGAGTCCCATCCGGTCAATGGCAAGAAGGAAAAGATGAACTGGAAATAGGATATGTTAAAAACTGCCGGTATGTGTTAAAATGGATATCAGCTAAAGTGTAGTGTTAGCTTACAAAAGAGGAGGCAGAGGTGAAAGGATTGTGACCCAGCCCGAGATGAGAGCCGAAAAGGGAAAACCAACAAGGAAGCTGAATGTTCTGATGTTTTTCCTGCTGGTTTTCACCATGGTAGGTGTGGCCTTTCTGGTGTATTTAAAAAGCCAGAATATCGACATAAAGAATGTCAATGTCAAGGAGCTGGTTTCCGACGGCTTCCGGGACAAGCTTGTAAATACCGAGAAAAAAGAGTTTGTAGAAATTGACTATGATGAAAAAGAAAATTGTGCATTCAATACCTATAAGGATACGCTGATTCAGTGCACCAAGGATCATATAAAGGCCTTTAACAGGGAGGGCAAGGAGCTCTGGAGCCTGACCCTGTCCATGAACAAACCCAGGATCAAGCGTTCGGGAGGGGACCTGCTGGTGTATGACGTTGAGGGCAAGGAACTATATGTCCTTAGCGGAAAAGACATCAAATGGGATAAAAAGCTGGACAATGCCATCATCAGCGCGGACATAAGCGAAAGCGGACATGTGTCTGTGGCGCAGGAGACCAAGGGCTATAAGGGAATGCTTACGGTTTACAACCTGCAGGGAAATGAGTTTTTTACACGGACCGTCGCCAAGAATTTTTTGCTTGGGTCAAAGGTTTCTCCTTCAGGCAAAACCGTGCTCCTCAATACCATCGATACCTCGGGAATCAAAGCCGGCACCGGTATTGAGTTTACGGACATGTTCGGAAAGTCCCTTGCAGCCAAAACCTTAAGAGAAGAGGAGCTTTACCCCAATCTGTGGTTTTTGAAGGATGAGCTTGTGATTGCCGTCAACGAGTCGGGGATCATATGCGTGGATGGAGCGGGGAATGAGAAATGGAAGCAGGAATTTACCAATCGAAAGGTATACAGTGCCGGCATCATACCGGGAAAATATGTCATTGCGGCGGTGGGCAGGGAAAATAACCAGGGCGTGCTTGGCGGTGCAGAAACGGATGTGATCATCCTTAACAGCGAAGGAAAGCAGACGGAGGCCTATGAGATCCAGGACAGGGTTTTGAATATCGAAACCTACAGTGACCTGGCCGCAGTCAACACAGGCAGGGAAATTTATTTTATCAACACCAGAGGGAAGCTTGTGGGCAAATATACTTCGAAAGCCGATGTGGTTGAGGTGCATTTTTTCAACCGGCAGCAAGCGGCTGTCGTAACCAAGACCAATGTGGTTATCGCGGAAATTCAACAATAAATATTTGGGGACGGTAAAACGAGTAGAATTATGTCAGGGGGGTATCTATGAATTGGAGTGATTTACTTGTGCTTGGGATTATCCTGGGCTTTGGTCTTGTGGGCCTGTCCAACGGCTTTATCATGTCGGTTTACAGGCTTGCATCCTTTTTGGTATCCATCGTGGTTTCCATCAAATTCTATCCCGTCGTTGCAAAATTCCTTCTCACCACACCTTTGTACCAAAGCATCCAGCAAAGCATTTTCAAAAGTCTTATGCTGCAGCAGCAGGCCCAGGCGCCCTCTGTAAACGCCCAGGCAAAAGAGGCGGGGGCAAAGGCCCTGGTGGACAACCTGAAGCTTCCCGGGTTTATGAAGGATATGGTGAGGGATTCAATGCCGGACCCTACCAGCTTCATTGATGTAAGGGCCATCATGGAATTCCTGAGCGAAAAGCTGGCCACGCTGGCCATCGAAATCATCAGCGTGATTTTATTGTACATACTCATTCGATTTGCACTGATTTTTGCACGGGTTATCCTGCAGGGTATCGCGAAGCTTCCCCTGTTCAAGCAGGTTGATAAGCTTGGGGGTTTTGCCCTGGGAACGGTTGAAGGGTTGCTCACCGTATATATTATTTTTGCAGTGGTCATGATCTTCAGCTCTGCACCTCAGTTTACGGGATTATTCAATGCCATGGACAATTCCGTTCTGGCAAAATACCTGTACCAGCACAACTTCATCGTTGACTGGATGTTCCCTAAAAACCATTTCCCCCCGGTGTAAAATTCAGGAACGGAGGCTTTATGAAAGCAATTCCACTTTATTTTTTACTGTCCATGCTTACGGGAAATCCCATACTGGCGCTGGTTGTCCTCCTTTTACTGTATGGATTTATCGACAGGCTTTATTTTAGATTCTTACCGGATTTTTTTGCTCCGCTGAAGCGGAACAGCCGGATAAAGAATTTGCAGCGCCTGATCTACTTGAATCCTTCCAACGCAGATGCTTTGCTGGAGTTGGGCGTTCTCTATTTTGAAAAGCGCAGGTATGACAGATGCATTGAGTATCTGAACAGGGCCGGCGAAAAGATTGAAAACTCCGCCAGGCTTTATATGTATTTGGGGATGGCCAGCTTTGAGATAAACAACTCCTCCGGAGGGATAAAATTTCTGGAGAAAGCCCTGGAGCTGAATCCTTCCGTGGGCTATGGCCTGCCCTATGTCTACATGCTGCGGTACCACCTTGAAAGCGGGAACTCACAGAAAGAGCTTTTCTCCAAACTGGAAGAGCGGTTTCAAAGCTTTGCCAATACGGAAAATTTCTTCCGGATGGGCAAGGTCTATAAAAATTCCGGAGACAGGATAAAGGCGAAAGAAATGTTCGAGCATGCCCTGAGGGACTATACTTACTGTCCCAGGGCGCTGAGAAAGCTTCACAGGCGTTGGGCCTTTTTCTCCTGGCTCAACAAATTGACAATCGGCGGCTGATATCGTTTAAAGCAGCGCCTTTGCAGCAACCTATGGTCACAACAGGTTAACTTTATAGCGTTGAAAGGAGAAATGAAGGGTGATAACCCATGTTGTAATGTTCAAGCTAAAGGACGGCAGTATCGAAAGCAGGCAGAAAGCAAAGGAAGTACTGATGGGTATGAAGGGCCAAATCGGCACTCTCAGGCACATGGAGGTGGGCATTGATTTCTTGCGCTCCGAAAGGTCTTATGATGTGATCCTTATAGCAAAATTTGATTCCAGGCAGGACCTTGACGATTACCAGGAACATCCCTACCATGTGAGTGTAGTCAAGAAATATATGCATGAAGTGCGAGAGACCTCTGTTGCAGTGGATTTTGAGGATTGATGCAAAAATGAGGATAATTATTTAATGAAAAAAACTTTTTTGTTCAAAGACTGGACTTTTTCATTTACATAGTAGTAAAATTACCTTAATATCTAGCCGGCTGAGCCCGGCTATATTTATATGGTCCTTACACAAGTGGTCTGTAGCGCATGTTGTTCAGGGTGTGCAGACCACAACATCAAAGAAATAGATTTGTAGCGCTTTGAACAGAGTATGAAATTGAAGCGTTACAAACTACTAGGAGGGTTGCGCATGAAAAGCGATATAGTCAAAAAGGGCATTGAAAGGGCCCCCCACAGGTCCCTCTTCAAAGCCATGGGATATACGGACGAGGAAATCAACAGGCCTTTGATCGGTGTGGTAAACTCAAAAAGCGAGATCATACCGGGGCACATCCATCTTGACACCATTGCCGAGGCGGTAAAAGCGGGAATACGGATGGCCGGAGGAACGCCCATCGAGTTCGGGGCCATTGGCGTATGTGACGGAATTGCCATGGGGCATACGGGAATGAAATATTCCCTCGCCACAAGAGAGCTCATTGCCGATTCCTGTGAGGCCATGGGCCTCGCCCACAGCTTCGACGGAATGGTTTTCATACCCAACTGTGACAAGATCGTGCCCGGCATGCTGATGGCGGCGGCGAGAATCAATGTACCTGCCGTGGTTGTCAGCGGCGGCCCCATGCTTTCCCTGAACCGCGGCGGCAGGCAGATGGACCTGAACAGTGTGTTTGAGGCGGTAGGAGCTTACAAGGCAGGGAAAATGAGTGAAGAAGAGGTCTGCGAGGTGGAAGACCACGCATGTCCCGGGTGCGGTTCCTGCTCCGGCATGTTTACCGCAAATTCCATGAACTGCCTTACAGAGGTTCTCGGAATGGGCCTTACGGGAAACGGAACAATCCCCGCGGTCTACGCCGAGAGGGTGCGCCTGGCCAAAAGAGCCGGCATGAAGGTCATGGAACTGGTGGAGAAGGGGATAAAGCCTTCGGATATTTTGACGGCGGAGGCCTTTGAAAATGCCCTTACCGTCGACATGGCCCTCGGCTGTTCCACCAATTCGGTTTTGCACCTGCCTGCCATTGCCAATGAGGCAGGCGTGGAAATAAACCTGGACATCATCAATGAGATCAGCGGCAGGGTTCCGAACCTGTGCAAGCTGGCGCCGGCCGGTCCCCACCACATCCAGGATTTATATGCGGCAGGCGGCGTTCAGGCGGTAATGAAGGAATTAGCGAAAAAGAATTTGATTCATATGGAGCTTATGACCGTTACGGGTAAAACCGTAGGGGAGAATATCGAAGGAGCCTCGGTCCTCGACCATGAGGTCATTCGGAGCATTGAGGAGCCCTACAGCAAAACCGGAGGGATTGCCGTGCTAAAAGGCAATATAGCGCCTGACGGTGCGGTGGTAAAGCGTTCCGCCGTTGCCTCCGAAATGCTGGTTCACAAAGGTCCCGCAAGAGTGTTCGATTCCGAGGATGACGCCATTGCTGCCATCTATGACGGCAAAATCGTCAAGGGCGACATCGTCATTATCCGGTATGAAGGGCCCAGAGGCGGCCCGGGGATGAGGGAAATGCTGGGGCCCACCTCTGCAATAGCAGGCATGGGACTGGATAAGGACGTGGCCCTGATTACCGACGGAAGGTTCTCCGGTGCATCCAGGGGCGCATCCATCGGGCATGTATCCCCGGAGGCCATGGAGGGCGGACCCATCGCGGCAGTGAGGGAAGGGGATATCATCAGCATCGATATACCCGCAGGAAAGCTGAACGTGGAGGTCTCCGACGAGGAACTGAAATCAAGACTGTCCCTGTGGACTGCTCCAAAGCCCAAGATCACGACAGGCTATCTGGGCAGGTACGCCAGACTGGTATCTTCAGCAAGTACCGGCGCTGTGCTTAAATAGTTTAGGAGGTTCTTTTTATGAAATTAACTGGTGCCGAAATATTTGTTGAGTGCCTGAAGGAACAAGGGGTGGATACCGTATTCGGTTTTCCCGGAGGGGCGGTATTGTTTATCTATGACGCTTTGTACAAGGCAAAGGATGAAATAAGGCATATCCTCACTTCACACGAGCAGGGAGCCTCTCATGCGGCAGACGGCTATGCCAGAGCCACGGGCAAGGTGGGCGTATGCCTCGCCACCTCCGGTCCCGGTGCAACCAACCTGGTGACGGGGATCGCTACCGCATACATGGACTCGGTGCCCATGGTGGCTTTCACCGGGCAGGTGGCCACTTCGCTGCTGGGAAAGGATTCTTTCCAGGAGGTGGATATCACCGGGATCACAATGCCCATTACAAAGCACAACTACATCGTAAAAGATGTAAATAAGCTGGCGGACGTAATAAGGGAGGCATTTCTCATTGCGAAAGAAGGGCGTCCCGGGCCGGTGCTTGTGGACATATGCAAGGATGTGACCGCTGCCACGGCGGAATATACCAGGAAAGAGCCTCTAAAGCCCCAGGCCGTTCCCATCGGCGCCGCAGAAAGCGAGATTGACGAGGTGGCGGAGGTTATAAATCTTTCTGAAAAGCCTGTGATCATCTCCGGCGGAGGCGTATCCATCGCAGGAGCCAATGAGGAAGTGGCGACACTGGCGGAGAAGGCAATAATTCCCGTTACGACCACGTTGATGGGCATGGGATCTTTTCCCGGCACCCATGAACTTTTTACCGGCATGGTGGGTATGCACGGCACGAGGACCACAAACCTGGCCATCTCCGAAGCGGACCTCATCATCGCCATCGGCGCCAGGTTCAGTGACAGGGTGATCAGCAACGTGAAGAAATTCGCCCCCAATGCAAAGATTATCCACATCGATATCGACCCTGCCGAAATCGGGAAAAATATCGGCGTCCAATACGCGCTGGTGGGGAATATCAAAAAAATAATACGCCACCTGAATTCAAAGGTGGAAAAAAGAAGCCACAGGGATTGGACCGTCAGAATTACACAGATGAAAGAGGACTACCCGTTAAAGTATCCCCAGGATGAGATTTTGAGGCCTTATTATATCATGGAGCGCATCTATGAGCTCACCAAGGGAGATGCCATTATCACAACGGAGGTAGGGCAGCATCAGATGTGGGCGGCACAGTTTTACAAATTCACTGCCCCGCGGCAGTTTGTATCTTCCGGAGGGCTGGGTACCATGGGTTTCGGGCTGGGAGCATGTATCGGAGCCCAGCTTGGAAGGCCCGACAAAAAGGTTATCAACGTTGCGGGGGACGGAAGCTTCCGGATGAACTGCAATGAGCTTGCCACGGCTGTTGAGTACAAGATACCCATCATTATCGCTATTTTCAACAACCACGTACTTGGAATGGTGAGGCAGTGGCAGGATTTGTTCTATAACAGGCGCTACTCCCAGACAACCATCGACAGGGGAACGGATTTTGTGGCCCTGGCCAGAGCTTTCGGCGCCAGGGGCATCAACGTCACCAAACCGGAACAGGTGGATGCCGCACTCCTTGAAGCTCTTGAGTCAAAAGACACGCCGGTGCTGATAAACTTTGAAATCGACATGGATGACAAGGTTTTCCCCATCGTTCCTCCGGGTGCACCGATCAGCGAGCTCATCGAGGAGTAGGTTGTACTACTGCAACGCGTTCATAGTACTTTACCAGGGACAGTTCCCATGAAATGAGATTTAGGGGACTGTCTTTTTTGCTGGGAAAGAAAATTTCTTAAAAAATATTATTTCATGAAGAAATTTTTTTTCTTGATCCTGTTGACGCGGAAGAAGGTTATGAGCTATGCTTTTATTATCAACATGTAAGGAGGTCAGTGATTTTGCTAATCAATATGAAAGACATGCTGTCTGTGGCACAGGAAAACAATTTTGCCGTTCCCGCATTCAATATCAGCGACTATGCGATGATGAACGGTATCTTTGAGGCATGTGAAGAAAAAAGGGCTCCCGTAATCATCGCCATTCATCCGGATGAATTAAGCCACATCGGCATCGAGATGGTGACGGCGGTCATCAAAAAGGCCCATAAGGCGACTGTACCCGTATGCATACACCTGGACCACGGTGCATCCTTTCAGCAGGTTGTGATGGCAATCCAGAACGGATTCACCTCCGTTATGATTGACGGTTCCAGCCTGCCTTTTGAAGAGAATATCGCCCTGTGCAAAAAGGTTGTTGAAACGGCCCATGCCGTGGATGTATCTGTGGAGGGGGAACTGGGAACCATCGGTTCAACGGATTCGGAGGCAGAGGCGGGCGCAGAGGCAATCATCTATACCAACCCGGGGGATGCTGCAAAATTTGTAGAAGCCACCGGAGTTGACACTCTTGCCATAGCAATCGGTACCTCTCATGGGATTTACCCGAAAGGCAGGATACCCGAACTGAAATTGGACCTGTTAAAGCAAATCAAAGCCAGAGTGCAAATGCCACTGGTCCTGCACGGCGGTTCCAACAACTCTGATAAAGAGATTGGCGAGGCGGTAACTCTTGGCGTTAATAAGATCAATATCTCCAGCGATATTAAAGTCGCTTACCATAATAAGATGCGTGAGGTCCTTGCAGATACTGAGCTGAGGGAGCCGAATTCCATCCAGCCGGCCTGCATCGCCGCCATGAAAGAAACCGCCTATCACAAGATTGAACTCTTTCAGGCCCAGGGAAAAGCTTCTCTGTACTAAGAGGACGTGAGAATATGTTTTCAATTCATGACAAGACGGTAATTGAGACCATAAAGGAACATTACAACCAGATCTTTCTGGCGGAAAAGAAAGTGGCGGATTTCATCCTGGAGAACCCGTGGAAGGCAGTCAATGCCAACGTATCGGAGCTGGCAAATTACAGCGGCGTAAGCGATGCAACCGTCATAAGGCTGTGCAAGCATATCGGCTATGAGGGCTATTACCAGCTGAAAATCTGTTTGTCGAGAGATCTGGGGCGCAGGCAGGTAGCGGACGGGAATGTGGAAAATATAACGGGAGATACGGTAAGCGCTTTATTCCGCACTTTTGCTGCCAATATGATTGCCATCGGCAAAAATCTGGATCAGAACAAGCTGCTGGAATGCGTGAACCTTATAAAAGCAGGCAACCAGGTGCATATGGTGGCCGTGGGCAATACCAGTCCCCTGGCGCAGTACATGGGATTCCGCCTGGGACGGCTGGGCATCAAGTGTACCTATAACATGGTCCCGGAATATTTTATGAATCATGTGAACCTGGCAGGTGAGAGGGACATTGTCGTGGCCATTTCCAAATCCGGCAGCTCCAAGCAGGTGGTACAGGCAATGGAGCTGGCAAAGGAAAAGGGCTTGAAAATCATAGCGATTACAAGCCACGAGTACTCGCCGGTTTCAAGACTGGCAGACTACTTGTTGTTGTCCGGCGCTGATGAGCAGCAGGCCTTTGATCACTATAAAAGCCATTCCCATTTGAGAGAAACCGCAGTCGTTGATGCGCTGCTGCACTTTGCCACAAACGAAGAGACCATCGCTGCCAACAGTGCCGATAAGCCGGAAATCATTTTGTCGGAATACAAGCTGTAAATTTAAATAAGTATAAATACAAAAAGGAGTGGGGTTAGATATGAAACGTTCAAGAATCAATGAAGTCATCAAAGACATGGAAAATCTGATCAAAGAGCACAGGTTTGAACTGCCGCCCTTCGCAAAATGGACACCGGCCGATTGGGAGAAGGCGGGGCACGAATATGATGAAATCCGCGACAACAAATTGGGCTGGGATATCACGGATTTTGGCCTCGGAAGATTTGATGAAGTGGGTTTTTCGCTGCTGACCATCCGCAACGGCAACCAGAAGATAAAAAAGTACACAAAGACGTATGCGGAGAAGCTGCTGATGCTCTACGAGGGACAGACAGCCCCCATGCATTTTCACTGGAACAAGATGGAGGACATCATCAACCGCGGAGGCAATGACGTTTATATTACGGTATACAATGGCGCGGAAGACGGCTCCAAACTGGATACGGATGTCAGCGTGAGCACCGACGGCAAAGAGACTGTGGTTCCGGCAGGCACAAAGGTTCTTTTGAGACCCGGTGAAAGCATCACCATCTATCAGTACATGTATCATGATTTCAGCGTGCCGGAAGAAGGCGGCCCGGTATTGCTGGGCGAAGTATCCATGTGCAATGACGACGACAACGACAACCGGTTTTATGAACCCATCGGGCGTTTTCCGGCCATCGAGGAAGACGAGGCGCCATACAGGCTATTGTGCAATGAATATCCCGCAGCAAAAGAAATATAAACAAAAAAATGAGATAAGTATAAAAATAAAAAAATTTGTCCATATTTTATTTATGAATTAATTGTGAGAACAGTCACCCGGTGAGCCCGACAGATTCGGGGATGCAATTTGTGGTGCGGGGATCGCAAGCAAAAAAGCCTTGACTTATGGTGGTTTTTATGGTAGATTATTTATTGCTCCTTGGCGTAGGCTTTTTTTTTATGCGTGCGTGAACATAATCAATGATAATATAGTTTGGGGCTGGAGGTGTTAAGGATGAGAGTGAAAATTACATTGGCTTGCACAGATTGCAAACAGAGAAACTACAACAACATGAAGAATAAGAAGAACGATCCTGACAGGCTTGAAATGAAGAAGTACTGCAGATTTTGCCGTAAGCACACTGTTCATAAGGAAACTAAATAATTTTGCTTCCTAAAATATACCAAGGTTAAGGGACACACCCGATGGGCTTGAGTGTTCGCAAGTAGGGAGGGAATGTCCCTTTCTGAAATGGAGATGTGGATAATATGGCTGAAGAAGTAAAAAAAGTTTCGAGATTCAGTGCGGCAGGTAAAAACCTCTCAAAGCTGGTCAAGGAAATCAGGACCGAACTGAAAAAGGTTATTTGGCCTAATAGAAGCCAGTTGATAAACAATACTATCACGGTATTGCTTTCCTGTCTTGTGGTTGGGGCTATCATCTGGGTGTTCGACTTCGGGCTTGGAAAGCTCAGTGAAGTTGTTTTCACAAGGTAATAAAGGAGGACATTGGGCCTAATGCTTCCAAACGATATGTCTGAAAGTGCGAAATGGTATGTGGTACATACCTATTCCGGCTATGAGAATAAAGTAAAAGCCAATCTGGAGAAAATCGTTGAAAATAGAAGTATGCAGGAATACATTCTTGATATTGTTGTTCCCATGGAAGAGCAGATCGAGATCAAGGATGGCAAAAAGAAAGCCACCCTCAGAAAGGTTTTTCCCGGATATGTTCTTGTTAAGATGATTATGTCCGACGAGTCCTGGTATGTGGTTAGAAATACCAGAGGCGTCACCGGGTTTGTTGGTCCCGGATCAAAGCCGGTTCCCCTCACCGATGATGAAGTAAAGGCCATGGGTGTGGAAGAATTCGAGCCTGTGGTTGACTATGAGGTTGGAGACAACGTGAGAGTTGTGTCCGGTCCTCTGGAGAACTTTATCGGTATAGTGGAAGAAATCAATATGGAAAAGAAGAAGGTTCGGGTGGAGGTTTCCATGTTTGGTAGGGAGACTCCGGTAGAGCTCGAGCTTGTTCAAATACAAAAGATATAATTAGACAGTTTATTAAGCTACTTTACTATTAAAGTAGTTAAATAATAAAGCAGTATGCCCGGCTTTTGCTTTTGACGGTTTCTTAACGGACTGTCAGAGGACAGCGGCTGGATGAATTAACTTGGGAGGTGGATTTAAATGGCAAAGAAAATTGCTGGATACGTAAAACTTCAAATTCCTGCAGGGAAGGCAACTCCGGCTCCACCGGTTGGACCAGCTTTAGGACAGCATGGCGTTAACATAATGGGATTTTGTAAGGAATTCAATGAAAGGACTGCCAAAGACGCAGGGTTGATTATTCCTGTCGTTATCACCGTATATGCGGACAGGTCCTTCTCGTTCATCACAAAAACCCCGCCGGCTTCAGTTCTGTTGAAGAAGGCATGCAAAATAGAAAGCGGTTCCGGTAAGCCAAACAAAGAAAAGGTAGCGAAGATTACCAAGGACGAAGTCAGGAAGATAGCTGAGCTGAAGATGCCTGATTTGAATGCGGGCAGCGTTGAAGCGGCGATGAGCATGGTGGCCGGTACTGCCAGAAGCATGGGCATCGTAGTAATAGATTAATCGGCAGCGGTGCGTTGCAGATTAATTTATTGTGGGAGGAAACCAGGTTTCCGAAAAATTTACCACGAAGGAGAGGATCGACATGAAAAGAGGAAAGAAGTATTCTGAGAGCGCAAAGCTCGTGGATAGAATGAAGTTATATGAAACAGCCGAGGCATTGGATCTGGCTCAGAAAACTGCTAAAGCAAAATTTGATGAAACTGTTGAAGCGCATATAAAGCTCGGTGTTGATTCAAGGCATGCGGACCAGCAGGTAAGAGGCGCGGTAGTTCTTCCTCACGGAACAGGCAAAAAGGTAAGAGTGCTTGTTTTTGCAAAGGCCGACAAGGCTGCCGAAGCTGAAAAAGCCGGCGCTGAATATGTAGGTGCCGAAGACATGGTTGCCAAGATTCAGAATGAAAACTGGTTTGATTTTGACGTGGTTGTTGCGACTCCCGACATGATGGGTGTTGTAGGTAGACTCGGTAAGGTTCTCGGCCCCAAAGGCCTGATGCCGAACCCGAAAGCCGGCACCGTTACCATGGATGTTGCAAAGGCTATTGCCGATATCAAAGCCGGTAAAATCGAATACAGGCTTGACAAGACCAACATCATACACTGCCCTATCGGCAAGGTATCTTTCGGAACAGAAAAGCTTTCCGACAACTTCCGTACATTGCTGGATGCCGTAATAAAGGCAAAGCCCTCGGCCGCCAAAGGTCAATACCTTAAAAGCGTTGTGGTGTCTTCCACCATGGGTCCCGGCATCAAGATCAATCCTACAAGAGTGACGGAGTAAGGCAGAAGTTTTATATAAAAGTCTTTACAAACAAAAACAACTGTAGTATTATATAAAACGGTAAACAATTGAATACTTGCCATAGACAGTAGGCGCAGCAGCGTAACGGATGAAAACCGGCCTACCGAGGTGATAAAACTTGAAAAGAATTTTAACTCCTTGTATGTCTATGGACACATAAGGAGTTTTGTTTTTCATTATTATAATTATAATATTGTAATTGAGGGAGGTGGACTAGTAGTGCCAAGTGAAAAAATACTTCAATTAAAGAAAGAAACCGTCAAAGAATTGAGCGAAAAGGTAAAGGCTGCAAAATCCATGGTTCTTGCAGATTACAGGGGACTTACCGTTGAGCAGGACACTGCGCTCAGAAGCGCATTGAGAAAAGCCGGCGTAGAATACAAGGTAGTTAAAAACACCCTGACAAGATTTGCAATGAAGGAAAACGGCTTTGATGGCCTGGACTCATATCTTAGCGGGCCCACAGCGCTTGCAATAAGCGATTCCGATCCTGTTGCTCCGGCAAAAGTCTTATCGGAATTTGCCAAGAAATATGAGAAGCTCGAACTTAAAGCAGGTATCGTTGAAGGCAAAATCATTGATGTTGACGGCATCAAAGCTCTTGCTGAACTGCCTCCGAGAGAGGTTCTCATTGCGAGGGTACTGGGAGGCTTCAATGCTCCTATATCCGGTTTGGTAAATGTATTGAACGGAAACATCAGAGGACTTGTGGTTGCTTTGAATGCGATTGCAGAAAAGAAGGCAGAAGCCTGATGAAATCAGTAAGCTGAAAAATCTTAAGAATAAATTATTAATGGAGGTATTTTAAAATGGCTAGTGATAAGGTTGTAAAATTGATTGAAGACGTTAAAGCGTTGACTGTATTGGAATTATCAGAATTGGTAAAGGCTCTTGAAGAAGAATTCGGCGTATCGGCAGCAGCTCCCGTAGCAGTTGCAGCAGCTCCCGCAGCCGGCGCAGCAGCTCCTGCAGCAGAAGAAAAGACTGAATTCAATGTTATCCTTAAGGAAGCCGGCGCAGACAAGATCAAGGTTATCAAGGTTGTTAGAGAACTTACCGGCCTTGGCCTCAAAGAAGCAAAAGACCTGGTTGACGGCGCTCCCAAGACAGTTAAAGAGAATGTTTCCAAGGACGAAGCTGCTGCAGTTGAAGCTAAGTTCAAGGAAGTTGGCGCTACCGTAGAAGTCAAATAATTAAAGCAGTTTTGAAAAACCCACCGGAAGGTGGGTTTTTTTGTACACTGCTTTAAAATGGCTGAAATTAACAATCATTTGATTGACTTTCTTATGTTGATCCGATAAAATTAATAGGCTAGATAATAATGTTTTTCATTTTTAGAAAAAGGAAGTGAGACGATGGACGGCAATCCCCGAAGTCCGCTAGGCGGCTTCAAACCCCAGTATGGAAACATATACCCACTGGTCGGCGTTTCTCGCGGGCTGTTGTCCATTGTGCATTTATGCTGATGGATTGATCTGTCTGCGCATATACCGCCGTCTATTGGGACGGCTTTTTTTGTTTCTTTATTATGTTTTCGCTGGGGAATCCTAAACAAAGAAAGGAATGATTCCAGTGAATTTCATGAGAAGAAAAACTCTTGGCAGGCAGATTCAGAAAAACAAGCAGGATACCGAAATAAAGCTCCGCTCCTATGCTTTCCTGACGGGAGAGGAACTTTTGACGCGTCTGTCTACTACACAGGCAGGCCTCTCAAGCGAAGAAGTAGAAAACAGGCAGGATGAATTTGGAAAAAACGTGATTACCGTAGGAAATAAAAATACGGTGCTGCATAGGTTGAGGGAAGCAGTTGTCAATCCTTTCAACGTCATCTTGCTTCTCATCGCCGCTATCACCTATTTTACGGACGTTGTGGCGTCATCAAGACCCGATTATCTCACCGTTATTATCATTTTATCACTGGTCCTTCTCTCCAGCCTGGTTGCCTTCGTGCAGAGCCAACGCTCCAATGAGGCTGCCGAAAAACTGTCAAAAATGATTTCCAACAAAGCGGATGTCTGGCGGGATGGAAAGCTGGCTGAAATCCCTATGGACGAGGTGGTTCCCGGGGATATTGTCCGCCTTTCGGCAGGGGATATGCTGCCGGCGGATGTGCGATTTTTGACGACGAAGGACACCTTTGTCGCACAGGCGGCTTTGACCGGCGAATCCAACCCTGTGGAGAAATTCAGCGACATGCGAGACGAGAAGGATGACGGGCTGACGGATTTGCAAAATATCGGTTTCATGGGATCCAACATTGTGAGCGGCAGTGCCATGGCCGTAGTGCTGGCCACCGGTAACAGCACTTATTTCGGGTCGATGGCAAAATCCCTGTCCGGTGACAGGGCGAAAACCAGTTTTGAGCGCGGTGTGGACTCAGTCAGCGGCCTCCTGGTCCGGATGATGCTGGTCATGGTTCCCATCGTATTTCTAATTAACGGATTGGCTAAAAGAGATTGGGCGGGTGCACTGCTTTTTGCCATCAGCATTGCGGTGGGGCTTACGCCGGAAATGCTGCCTGTCATTATGACCTCAACACTGGCAAAAGGTGCAGTTTCCATGTCCAGGCACAAGGTTATCGTCCGTACCCTCGGGGCGATACAGACCTTTGGGGAGATGGATGTACTTTGCACTGACAAAACCGGGACGTTGACCGAGGATAAAATCGTGCTGGAAAAGTACATGAATCTGCACGGCGAGGATGACGCCCGCATTCTACGCCACGCTTACCTCAACAGCTATTTTCAGACGGGCCTCAAAAATCTGATTGATCTTGCCATCATCAATCGGGCTGTGCAGAACGGGCTGCAAAGTATGCTGGACGCTTATAACCTGGTGGATGAAATCCCCTTTGATTTTTCACGCCGCAGGATGAGCGTGGTTTTAACGGACAGAAGTGGGAAACGGCAGCTTATTACCAAGGGTGCGGTGGAGGAGATTATCGCCATCTCCTCCTTTGTAGAGATAAGCGGGCGAGTTTTGCCAATGGATGAAAAAAGCAGGCGTATGGCATTGGCAACCTATGAAAAGTACAATGCCGATGGCCTTCGGATGATTGCCGTGGCGCAGAAAAATGAGGTTCCCGACAGTGGTACCTTCAGCGTAGCCGATGAACGGGATATGGTTTTAATTGGTTTTGTGGGCTTTCTTGACCCGCCCAAAGAGAGTGCCGGGGCAGCGATTGCAGCACTACGTGAACACGGTGTGAGAACGGTCGTACTAACCGGAGACAGTGAAGGTGTGGCGGTGAAGGTTTGCGGCAAGGTGGGCGTGAATACCTCCCGGCTGTTGACGGGCCGCGACATCGAACGGATGGACGACGCGGCATTGCTGGATGAGGTAGGCACCTGCGACTTGTTTGCAAAATTGTCCCCATCCCAAAAGGAGAGGGTAGTGAAAGCTTTCCAGATTGCGGGGCATACAGTCGGATATATGGGCGACGGCATCAATGATGCGCCTCCGCTACGCCAGGCGGATGTGGGCATTTCGGTGGACAGCGCCGTGGACATTGCCAAAGAGACCGCCGACATCATCCTGCTGAAAAAGGATTTGATGGTGCTTGAAGAGGGGGTCATCGAGGGCCGCCGCACTTTCGGGAACATCATCAAATATATCAAAATGGCGGCAAGCGGCAATTTCGGCAATATGATCTCGGTCATTGTCGCCAGCATCTTCCTGCCGTTTTTACCGATGCTGCCGGTGCAGATATTGACGCAAAATCTGCTGTGCGATTTCTCTCAAATGGGCATACCCTTTGACAGCGTGGATAAGGAGTACATTAAAAAGCCGCGCAAGTGGGAAACTCGGTCCATCAAGTCCTTTATGGCATTTTTGGGGCCGCTGAGTTCCGTGTTTGATATTTTGTGCTTCGCTGTCATGTGGCGGGCCATCGGTGCGAATACGGTGGAGCTGTCGCCGCTGTTCCAATGCGGATGGTTTGTGTTCGGGACGGTATCTCAGGTGCTGGTCATCCACATGATTCGTACGGCTAAATTGCCGTTCCTGCAAAGTAACCCGTCCATGCCGCTGTTCCTGTCCACGTTTATCGTCGCGGTGGTCGCACTTGCAACCGGTTTTACGGACTTTGCAATCGGCCTTGACATGCTGCGTCTGCCAGCGCTGTTTGTTCCATGGTTGGTTGTCATTCTGGCAGGGTATCTCCTGTGTGTACAGCTTGTCAAGAAGGTATATATGCATCGTTATGGAGAGTGGATGTGATGCAGAACACATGAAATGAAAAGCGCTTATCGGTATTTCCCGGCAGGCGCTTTTTCCGCTTTCTGCCGTATTAGCCATCGCGATGATGTGTTAAGTACTCAGAGAGGGCAAAGTATTTGTCTAAGAAGGTTGTTGAAACGGCATTAAAAAAATCCTTTTGCAAGGATTCCGGGAAAAGCAAACTTTTGAATTTTTGTAAATTTACTGTAATAATGTACCGAAGAAATATTGACAAGTACCATATCCTATGTTAAAATTATAAACTGCGTTGTAAATTCATACCACTATGACTATATTTGATTAATTGGTTTAAGATTTGTTAAATTGATTATATCATAGGGGAATAAATAAGACAATAAGTGTTAATAATATTTTGTGGTTGCGAAAAATAGGCCACTTATAGTATATGTACTTTAACGGAAAATATACTTTGAAACTTACATAAGACTCCTGCGGTGTTTTTAATAATACTACTAAAAGCATCGTTAACATACACTCAGATACATTAAAGGCTAAAGCATTTGGCATCTTTTGAAAATTACATACGTGTAAGCCGGATTCGAACAAGACAATATGTTTGGCAGTTTTATACAAGCTGTTATATGTATTGTGTTGTTGCATTTCTGAATTATGTTGTGTATTTTTCCCGAGAGCAGCCCCTACGTGAGATAGTTTTTAAATGCTTGAAGTTTTTCATTCCGGTCGATTTTAGATTGCAGTGTTTTTGAAAAAAGTCAAAACTTATGAGGTGATATTTAATGGTACATCCAGTACAAATGGGTAAAAATATTCGGATGAGCTACTCCAAAATCGACGAAGTTCTAGACATGCCGAACCTGATCGAGGTTCAAAAAAATTCTTATAAATGGTTTTTGGAAGAAGGTTTAAGAGAAGTATTCAGGGACATATCTCCTATTACCGATTATACAGGTAATTTACTTCTGGAATTTCCCGACTATTCCCTCGATGAGTCTCCCAAATACAGTGTAGAAGAATGTAAGGAAAGGGACACGACCTATTCTGCCCCTCTTAAAGTCAAGGTGCGCCTGATTAACAAGGAAACCGGCGAGGTGAAGGAGCAGGAAATCTTCATGGGCGATTTCCCTCTCATGACGGATAACGGCACATTTATCATCAATGGCGCCGAAAGGGTTATTGTAAGCCAGTTGGTCAGATCCCCCGGTATTTACTATTCCATGAAGTTTGACCGCACAGGGAAAAAACTCTTTTCCAATACCGTCATTCCCAACAGGGGTGCCTGGCTGGAATATGAGACCGATTCCAACGATATTTTGTCGGTGAGAATAGATAGAACAAGAAAGCTTCCCATCACCGTTCTCATACGTGCCCTGGGCTATGGCACGGATTTTGAAATCATGCAGCTCCTCGGCGAAGACGAGAGGATCGTTGCTACCATTCAAAAGGACAATGCAAAAACGGCGGACGAGGGTCTGCTTGAAGTATATAAGAGACTGAGACCCGGCGAACCTCCGACGGTGGACAGCGCCCGTTCCCTCTTGAACGGTCTTTTCTTCGACCCCAAGAGATATGACCTGGCGAAGGTGGGAAGATTCAAGTTCAATAAAAAGCTTTCCATCGCCTCCAGGATAAATGGCTACAGGGCGGCTGAAGATATCGTGGATCCCGGCACCGGTGAGATTGTGGTAGCCGAAAACGACAGGATCGACAGGGAGAAAGCCTGGTACATCCAGAACCTGGGCGTGAATGTGGCATACATATATGTAGAAGACAAAAAAGTCAAGGTAATGGGCAACAATACCGTTGATATCCGTGCCCATGTGGATTTTGACGTTACAGACATAGGGATCACCGAGAAGGTCAGATTTGACGTCCTGACAAACATTTTAAACGAAAATCAAGGCCAGGAGCAGATCAAAAAGGCCCTGAAAGAGAACCTTGACGAATTGATTCCAAAGAATATCACCGTTGAAGATATCATTGCCTCCATTAATTACATCATAAACCTCAACTACGGGATCGGCACCATTGACGATATCGACCATCTGGGCAACAGAAGACTGCGTTCGGTGGGCGAATTGCTGCAGAACCAGTTCCGTATCGGTCTTGCCAGGATGGAGAGAGTTGTAAGGGAGAGAATGACCATCCAGGATATTGACATTGTGACGCCTCAGGCGCTTATCAATATCAGACCGGTGGCGGCCGCCATCAAGGAATTTTTCGGAAGCAGCCAGCTTTCACAGTTCATGGATCAGACCAACCCTCTGGCAGAGCTGACCCACAAGAGAAGGCTGAGCGCCCTGGGACCCGGTGGTTTGAGCCGTGAAAGAGCGGGCTTCGAAGTCCGTGACGTTCACCACTCCCATTATGGCCGTATGTGCCCTATAGAGACACCTGAAGGTCCTAACATTGGTCTTATCGGTTCTTTGAGCACCTACGCCAGGATTAATGAGTACGGGTTTATTGAAGCGCCCTATCGGAAGGTTGACAAGGAAAAGGGACTTGTTACCGAGGAAATTGTTTACCTGACGGCGGATGAAGAAGACCAGTTCTTCGTAGCACAGGCAAATGAGCCTCTCGATGAGAGCGGCAAATTTGTTGACAAGAAGATCGCCTGCCGTTACAAGGAAGAAATACTGGAGCTGGAGTACAGCAGGATAGACTACATGGACGTTTCACCCAAGCAGCTGGTTTCCGTTGCTACCGCCATGATTCCCTTCCTTGAAAACGACGACGCCAACCGTGCGCTCATGGGTTCGAACATGCAGCGTCAGGCCGTTCCCCTCGTAAGGACGGAGGCTCCGGTGGTAGGTACGGGAATAGAATACAAAGCCGCCAGGGATTCCGGTGTTGTGGTATTGGCGAAAAATCCGGGTGTTATCGATAAGGTGTCTGCCAGTGAAGTGGTTATAAAGACCAAAGAAGGCAAGAAGGATGTCTACAAGCTCCTTAAATATCTGAGGTCCAACCAGGGAACCTGTATCAACCAGAGGCCCATCGTAAGAAAGGGAGAGGTTGTAGACAAGGGAGACGTGATTGCGGACGGCCCTTCCACCGATAACGGTGAAATCGCCCTCGGAAGGAATATCCTCATCGGTTTTATGACCTGGGAAGGCTATAATTACGAGGATGCCATCCTGATCAGTGAAAAGCTTGTAAAAGAGGATGTATTTACATCCATCCATATAGAAGAATATGAGGCCGAAGCAAGGGATACAAAGCTCGGTCCTGAAGAAATAACCAGGGACATTCCCAATGTAAGCGAGGATTCTTTAAAAGACCTGGACGACAGGGGAATCATCAGAATCGGCGCTGAAGTCAGGTCCGGCGATATTCTCGTAGGAAAGGTCACACCGAAGGGTGAAACGGAGCTTACGGCGGAAGAAAGGCTCTTAAGGGCCATCTTCGGAGAAAAGGCGAGAGAAGTGAGGGATACCTCCCTTCGCGTTCCTCATGGAGAAGCCGGTATTATTGTAGATGTCAAGGTATTTACAAGAGAGAATGGCGATGAGCTGCCTCCGGGAGTAAATCAGCTTGTAAGAGTATATATTGCGCAGAAGAGAAAAATATCCGTGGGCGATAAGATGGCGGGAAGACACGGCAACAAGGGTGTTATTTCAAGAATCATGCCCGAAGAGGATATGCCCTTCCTTCCGGACGGAACTCCCCTGGAAATCGTTTTGAATCCTCTGGGCGTTCCTTCACGTATGAATATCGGCCAGGTGCTGGAAGTACACCTTGGCTACGCTGCAAGGGCATTGGGCTGGGAAATTGCCACGCCTGTATTTGACGGAGCCACAGAAGAAGATATCGTTGAAACCCTCCAGAAGGCCGGCCTTTCACCGGACGGCAAGACGGTGCTGTACGACGGAAGGACAGGAGACCCCTTCGACAACAGGGTTACCGTAGGCTACATGTACATCCTTAAGCTGGCTCACCTTGTTGACGACAAGATCCATGCCCGTTCAACAGGTCCCTACTCGCTGGTTACCCAGCAGCCTCTGGGCGGTAAGGCGCAGTTCGGCGGACAGCGTTTCGGAGAGATGGAGGTTTGGGCCCTGGAAGCTTATGGAGCGGCTTATACCCTGCAGGAAATCCTGACGGTCAAATCCGATGACGTGGTGGGAAGGGTCAAGACCTACGAAGCCATCGTCAAGGGTGAAAATGTTCCTGAACCGGGAATTCCCGAATCCTTTAAGGTTTTGATAAAGGAACTCCAGAGCCTTTGCCTGGATGTAAAGGTATACTCGGAAGAGAAGGAAGAGATCGCCATCAAGGAATCCGTAGAGGATGAATTGGAAGAACTCAACGTCAACATCGAAGGCCGGGAGGACGAAGCGCCCCTGAGCGACTATGACGAAATCGGCGATGATATCCTGGAGGATGAAATCGATATTGAAGACTTTGATCTCACGGATTTAAGCACTGCAGACAATCTGGACGAAGGTCTGGTGGATGATCTCTTTGCAGATGAAGAAGAGCTGGAAGAAAATTTTGAAGACGAAGAATTCTAATGGAAGGGAGAGAAGCGCGTGTTTGAACTGAATAACTTTGATTCGATTAAGATAGGTTTAGCTTCCCCGGAAAAAATCAGAGAATGGTCGAAAGGCGAGGTAAAAAAGCCGGAAACCATTAACTATAGAACTTTAAAGCCCGAGAGGGACGGTCTTTTCTGCGAAAGGATCTTCGGACCGCAGAAAGACTGGGAATGCCACTGCGGAAAATACAAGAGGATCCGGTATAAGGGAATTGTCTGCGACCGGTGCGGCGTAGAGGTGACCCGTTCCAAGGTAAGAAGGGAAAGAATGGGGCATATTGAACTGGCAGCTCCCGTTTCCCATATATGGTATTTCAAAGGCATACCCAGCCGTATGGGGCTTATCCTGGATATGTCCCCCAGAGCTCTGGAAAAAATACTGTATTTTGCTTCCTATGTAGTGATCGATCCGGGTCAGACCCCACTTTCAAAGAAGCAGATCCTCTCAGAAAAGGAATACAGGGACAGCGTTGAGAAGTTCGGCTTCAAATTCAAGGCAGGAATGGGTGCAGAGGCTATTAAGGAGCTTCTGATGGAAATCGACCTTGAAAAGCTGTCCAGGGAACTGAGGGCGGAACTTAAGGACTCTTCGGGACAGAAGAGGATCCGAAACATAAAGAGGCTGGAAGTCGTGGAATCTTTCAGGCTTTCAGGGAACAGACCCGAATGGATGATCCTCGACGTCATTCCCGTAATCCCTCCCGAACTCAGGCCGATGGTACAGCTTGACGGCGGCAGGTTTGCCACTTCCGACCTGAATGACCTTTACAGAAGGGTCATCAACAGGAACAACAGGTTAAAGAGGCTCCTGGACCTGGGAGCGCCCGATATCATCGTGAGAAATGAAAAGCGTATGCTGCAGGAAGCAGTAGACGCCCTTATAGACAACGGCAGAAGGGGAAGGCCGGTAACCGGCCCGGGCAACAGGCCCCTCAAGTCCCTTTCGGATATGCTGAAGGGCAAGCAGGGACGTTTCCGCCAGAACCTTCTGGGTAAGCGTGTTGACTATTCCGGACGTTCCGTTATCGTTGTGGGACCGGAGCTTAAAATATTCCAGTGCGGTCTCCCGAAGGAAATGGCTCTTGAGCTGTTCAAACCCTTTGTAATGAAGAAGCTTGTCAACGACGGGCTTGCGCACAACATCAAGAGTGCAAAGAGAATGGTTGAAAGGGTTAAGACCGAGGTTTGGGACGTGCTGGAAGAGGTTATCAAGGAACATCCCGTGCTGCTCAACCGTGCGCCAACCCTTCACAGGCTTGGCATACAGGCTTTTGAGCCTGTCCTCGTAGAAGGCAGGGCCCTCAAATTGCATCCTCTGGTATGTACGGCTTACAATGCGGACTTTGACGGAGACCAGATGGCGGTCCACGTACCTCTTTCGGCAGAGGCGCAGGCAGAGGCCAGGTTCCTCATGCTTTCGGCAAACAACCTGCTGAAGCCCCAGGACGGACGTCCTGTGACGGTTCCGACCCAGGACATGGTGCTTGGCAGCTACTACCTCACCATTGAACGCGACGGCGAAAAGGGTGAAGGGAATATCTATGCAGATCCCCAGGAAGCCATCCTCGCTTATGAAACGGGCAGCGTAGGACTGCATGCGAAGGTCAGGGTCAGGGTGAGCAAGGAAATCGACGGACAGAAGGTCACAAAGATCATCGACGCCACTCCCGGAAGGCTGATTTTCAACGAAGCCATTCCCCAGGACATGGGTTTTGTGGACCGGAGCGATCCCGAGAAGTTTTTTGATCTGGAAGTAACCTTTCTTGTGGACAGAAAAGCCCTGGGAAGAATCATCGATAAGTGCATCAAAGCCCACGGCACTACCGAAACCGCGGTTATACTGGATAAGATCAAGTCCCTTGGTTTCAAGTACTCCACCAGGGGTGCCATCACCATCAGCGTTTCGGACATGGTCATACCGGAAATCAAGCAGCGCTATTTGAAGGAAGCAGACGAAAGAGTTGAAAATATAGGCAAGCAGTACAAGAGGGGCCTTATCTCCGAGGAAGAGAGAAAGAGCGCCGTTGTGGCCACCTGGACGGAGACCGTTGAGAATGTTACCACCGCTCTTATGGCCAACCTTGACAAGTTCAACCCCGTTTACATGATGGCTCACTCCGGTGCGAGAGGTAACGTAAACCAGATCCGACAGCTGGCAGGTATGCGAGGCCTTATGGCGGATACCCAGGGGCAGACCATCGAAATACCTATCCGGGCCAACTTCCGTGAAGGGCTTAACGTTCTGGAATACTTCATTTCCACCCACGGAGCCAGAAAAGGTCTTGCGGATACGGCGCTCAGAACTGCCGACTCAGGATACCTTACCCGCCGTCTTGTTGACGTAAGCCAGGATGTTATCGTAAGGGAAATCGACTGCGGTACCAAGAGAACCATTGAAGTGGGAGATGTAAAAGACGGCAGTGAAGTGATCGAAGGCCTTGCAGAAAGAATTGTGGGCAGATACACCGTGGAAGACATTGTCCATCCTGAAACGGGAGAAATCCTGATTCAAGCGGATAAGATGATCAAGGACAAGGAAGCGGAAAGGGTTGTCAAAGCCGGAATTAAAAAGGTAAAAATCCGGTCGGTGCTTACCTGCCATTCCGAGTTCGGCGTTTGCGCCAAGTGTTATGGCGCCAACCTGGCTACCGGCCTGGAATGCAACGTGGGTGAAGCCGTCGGTATCATCGCGGCCCAGTCCATCGGCGAGCCCGGTACCCAGCTGACCATGAGAACCTTCCACACCGGTGGTGTTGCCGGTGATGACATCACACAGGGTCTTCCCCGTGTCGAGGAATTGTTTGAAGCCAGAAAGCCCAAAGGTCTTGCAATTATCTCCGAAATCGGAGGTACCGTCAAAATCAGTGAGACCAAGAAGAAGAGGGAGGTTATCGTCACTTCCGATGAGGGAGATGCCAGAAATTACCTCATTCCTTACGGCTCAAGGCTCAAAGTTGAGGAAGGCGAGGTTGTGGAGCCCGGTGATGAATTGACGGAAGGTTCCGTAAACCCACATGACATATTGAAGATCAAGGGTGCCAAGGGAGTTCAGAGGTACCTTCTCCAGGAAGTTCAGAGGGTATACAGGCTTCAGGGTGTTGACATCAATGACAAACACATTGAAGTTATCGTAAGGCAAATGATGAGAAAAGTGAAGATCGAAGACTCGGGCGACACCAACATGCTGCCGGGCGGACTGGTGGATATCCTGGACTTCGAGGAAGAGAATGCAAGGGTTACTGCGGAAGGGCTGAAGCCGGCAACGGGTAAATCCACACTGCTGGGTATAACCAAGGCTTCACTGGCCACCGAATCCTTCCTCTCCGCTGCTTCCTTCCAGGAAACCACAAGGGTACTGACGGAAGCGGCCATCAAAGGAAAGATTGACCCGCTGGTAGGCCTTAAGGAAAATGTAATTATCGGAAAACTCATCCCTGCCGGAACAGGAATGAGCAGGTATAAGGATATAAGCATAAGCACCGTCGTGGAATAGTGGATTGAAAACAGGTAATGGCCATCCATTACCTGTTTTTGGCACTTGGCCCCGATACCCAAAAGCTTTTATAACTTGACAAGATTAGCTTATGAGTGATAAAATATTTCAGTGCGCGATTTAGCAGGGGAGAATTTTTTGGAAATTTTCTGCCCATTCTTTGAATGTATACTTACAGGGGGGTAAATTGTGCTGGACAATCTGAAAAGCAGTAATAAGGTTGTAGGTGTGAAGCAGGCGGCGAAAGCCCTTGAAAATGGTACTGCCAAACTGGTATATATAGCCAAAGATGCCGACCCCAGGGTTACCGGCAATATTATTGAACTTTGCCATAGGAACTCCGTTGAAATTGTGTACGAAGACAGCATGAAGCATCTGGGAAAGGCTTGCGGCATCGAAGTTGGGGCTGCTGTGGCCTGTGTACTTAAATAGCTGTGAATCCTTGCTAAATATTTATTATTTAGATATGCGGCAGTGAGCAGGTTTTATGCGGTTGGAATTATCCGGCCTGTGACCGGCGGCTGCCCACTCACAAAATAAGGAGGTGAAAAAAGAATGCCAACATTTAACCAGTTGGTTAGAAAAGGAAGAGAGGTAATGGAGAAGAAATCAACTGCTCCTGCACTTCAGAGAAGCTGGAATTCATTAAAGAAACAGCCCATCAACATGAGCTCGCCTCAAAAGCGTGGCGTTTGCACCGTTGTTAAAACCACGACTCCGAAGAAACCTAACTCGGCTTTAAGAAAGGTTGCCAGGGTCCGTCTGGTAAACGGTGTTGAAGTTACCGCTTACATTCCCGGAATCGGGCACAATCTTCAGGAGCACAGTGTTGTTCTCATCAGGGGTGGAAGGGTTAAGGACTTACCTGGTGTAAGGTATCACATCATCAGAGGTACCCTTGATACGGCAGGTGTTGCAAAGAGAATGCAGGCTCGTTCCAAGTATGGAGCCAAGAGGCCCAAGGCCGGAGCTGCAAAGAAGTAAAACCCTACAACGTGCGATAGCGCGAGGTATGGTAGTATCAAAGTTAATAGTGCTAAGTACGTTGTGTTTATATATAGATAGCAACTACAATGCACCGACGACGGCCTGTGTGCCGCGAGTACCGATGATACTGTAGAGGCTGAGCCTCACCAAGTTATCATGAAAAGGAGGGAAGCAAAGTGCCAAGAAAAGGACATATTCCAAAGAGAGACGTATTACCGGATCCCATATACAACGATAAAGTTGTGACAAAACTCGTCAACAATATCATGCAGAAGGGGAAAAAGGGTACTGCCCAGAAAATCTGCTATGATGCCTTCGATATCATAAAGGAAAAAACAGGCAAGGATCCCCTTGAAGTGTTTGAAACTGCATTAAACAACATCATGCCCGTTTTGGAGGTTAAAGCCAGAAGAGTGGGTGGTGCCACATACCAGGTTCCCATGGAAGTCAGACCCGAAAGAAGGCAGGCTCTCGGCTTGAGATGGCTCACCAGCTATTCAAGGGCAAGAGGCGAAAGAACCATGAAGGAAAGACTTGCAGGGGAAATCATGGACGCCACCAACAATCTGGGCGGAGCCTACAAGAAGAAGGAAGATACCCACAAGATGGCAGAAGCCAACAAGGCTTTCGCACATTACAGATGGTAAAACGGTTGAGGGTTGAGAGTGGAAAGTGCAGGGTTGCAAGACTTTATCACCGGAAATTGTTAACCATCAACATAATTGAGCATAATAATATTAAGTACGATTTGAACTATCGTTAGAAGGAAAGGAGGGTACAAATGCCCAGGCAATATAGTTTGGAGAAAACCAGGAATATTGGAATCATGGCGCATATCGACGCTGGAAAAACAACAACAACTGAACGTATCCTGTTTTATACAGGAAGGGTTCATAAAATAGGCGAAGTTCATGAAGGTGCTGCTACCATGGACTGGATGGAGCAGGAGCAGGAAAGAGGTATTACAATTACTTCTGCCGCTACTACTGCGGAATGGAATGGTAACAGGATCAACATCATAGATACGCCGGGGCACGTTGACTTCACGGTTGAAGTTGAAAGGTCTCTTCGTGTTCTCGATGGTTCAGTAACACTTTTCTGCGCAAAGGGTGGAGTAGAGCCCCAGTCTGAAACCGTTTGGAGACAGGCTGACAAGTATGGCGTACCAAGACTTGCATTTGTAAACAAAATGGATATAATGGGTGCAGATTTTTATAACTGCATACAAATGATGAAGGACAGACTTAAGGCAAATGCAGTACCGATCCAGCTGCCCATAGGTAGTGAAGATACCTTCAAGGGCGCGGTTGACCTTGTTTCAATGAAAGCAATCTTTTACAGAGACGATTTGGGAAAGGTGATTGAAGAAGGTCCCATACCAGATGACATGAAGGATATTGTAGAAAAATATCGTGGCATTTTAGTTGAAGCTGTTGCTGAACAAGACGAAGAATTAATGATGAAGTACCTTGAAGGTGAAGAACTGACGGAGGAAGAACTGCGCAGAGGTATTAGAAACGCTACCATAGCGGTTAAAATGATCCCTGTAGCCTGTGGTTCCGCGTACAGAAACAAAGGGGTACAGCAGCTGCTGGATGCAGTCATCGATTATATGCCCTCACCACTGGACATTCCCGCTATTAAAGGGGTATCCGTTGACGGTGACGAGGAAATCGAAAGACCTGCAGACGACAGCGCTCCATTTGCCGCACTGGCATTTAAGATCATGGCCGACCCCTATGTAGGAAAGCTTTGCTTCTTCAGGGTGTACTCAGGAAAGTTGAGTTCCGGCTCCTATGTCGTCAACTCTACCAAAGGCAAGAGGGAAAGAATAGGAAGAATCCTGCAGATGCATGCCAACCACAGGGAAGAAATCGACATGGTTTATTCCGGTGACATTGCTGCCGCTGTGGGTTTGAAGGATACAACAACCGGAGATACTCTCTGTGAAGAGAATGCCCAGGTAATCCTTGAATCCATGGAATTCCCGGAACCCGTTATCCATGTTGCGGTTGAACCCAAGACAAAGGCGGGACAGGAAAAAATGGGCATCGCACTCCAGAAGCTGGCGGAAGAAGATCCCACCTTCCGGGTGCATACCGATCCGGAGACAGGACAGACAATCATTTCCGGCATGGGCGAGCTGCACCTTGAAATCATCGTTGACCGTATGATGAGAGAATTCAAGGTAGAGGCCAATGTTGGTAATCCTCAGGTTTCATACAAGGAAACGATCAAGAAAGCTGTCAAGGCCGAAGGAAAGTTTGTCAGACAGTCCGGCGGACGCGGCCAGTATGGTCATTGTGTCCTTGAAATCGAACCGAGGGAACCCGGCCTGGGTTATGAATTTGTTAACAAAGTCGTTGGCGGAGCTATTCCCAAAGAATATATCCCCGCTATCGACGCAGGTATCCAGGACGCCATGAATACCGGTGTTTTGGGTGGCTACCAGGTTGTAGACATCAAGGTAACTGTTGTAGACGGCTCATACCATGAAGTTGACTCTTCGGAAATGGCCTTTAAGATTGCAGGTTCCATGGGCTTCAAGGAAGGCTGCCGTAAGGCAACCCCCGTACTCCTTGAGCCTATCATGAGGGTAGACGTAACGGTTCCCGAGGAGTACATGGGCGACGTAATGGGCGACCTCAACTCCAGAAGGGGTAGAATCGAAGGCATGGAAGCAAGAGCGGGCGCTCAGACGATAAAGTCCCACGTGCCGCTGTCCGAGATGTTCGGGTATGCAACCACACTTCGTTCCAGAACCCAGGGAAGAGGCGTATTCACCATGCAGACCAGCCACTTTGAGGAAGTTCCGAAGAATATTCAGGAGACCATCGTCAAGAGCAAATCTGGCGAGTAGAGCCCATTTTGGTGCTTGCAATAGGTCATGAGAGAGTATAAAATAATCATGATCGTGTGAAAAAGTAAGCCCGGGATTAAAACAGAATACGGGAATTACTGTTGAAAAGCAGTAATTCCTGTATTAAAAATAAACATATTAGCAAACCAATAAATAATACATCAGTAAGGTTTACTGAGAGAAGGAGGATTTTTATAATGGCAAAGGCTAAATTTGAAAGAAACAAACCCCACGTTAACATTGGTACCATAGGCCACGTTGACCATGGAAAGACTTCATTGACTGCTGCTATAACCAAGGTTCTTGGATTCCAGGGAAAAGCACAGTACACGGCATACGACCAGATTGACAAGGCTCCCGAAGAAAGAGAAAGAGGTATTACCATCAATACCGCTCACGTTGAATATGAAACTGAAACAAGGCACTATGCGCACGTTGACTGCCCCGGCCACGCTGACTATGTAAAGAACATGATCACCGGTGCTGCCCAGATGGATGGCGCAATCCTTGTTGTATCCGCTGCTGACGGCCCGATGCCCCAGACAAGGGAACACATTCTCCTTGCTGGACAGGTTGGCGTACCATACATAGTTGTTTTCTTGAACAAGTGTGATATGGTTGACGACGAAGAACTCATCGAGTTGGTTGAAATGGAACTCAGAGAACTTCTCAACACTTATGACTTCCCCGGAGATGACACTCCGATCGTCAGAGGTTCTGCGCTGGTAGCTCTTGAGAGCACTTCAACCGATTCTGGTGCTCCTGAATATGCTCCCATCCTTGAGCTCATGAAGAAGGTTGACGAATATATTCCTACTCCTGAAAGACCTACAGACAAGCCTTTCATTATGCCTGTAGAAGACGTTTTCTCCATCACCGGCCGTGGTACTGTTGCTACCGGTAGGGTTGAAAGAGGCGTAATCAAGGTTGGAGACGAAGTTGAAATCATCGGTTTGGCGGATGCTCCCAGAAAGACCGTTGTTACCGGTGTTGAAATGTTCAGAAAGCTTCTTGACCAGGCTGTTGCCGGTGACAACATCGGTGCCCTTTTAAGAGGTATTCAGAGAAATGAAATCGAAAGAGGCCAGGTTCTTGCTAAACCCGGTTCCATCAAGCCCTTTACTCATTTCAAAGGCCAGGTTTACGTTCTGACCAAAGAAGAAGGTGGAAGACATACTCCTTTCTTCAACAACTACAGACCCCAGTTCTATTTCAGAACGACAGACGTTACCGGCGTAGTTGAACTGCCTGCAGGTACTGAAATGTGCATGCCTGGTGACAACGTAGAAATGACCATCAAGCTCATCACTCCCATCGCTATGGAAAACGGCTTGAAGTTCGCTATCCGTGAAGGTGGAAGAACTGTTGGTTCCGGTGTTGTAATTGGTATCGTTGAGTAATTGACAATTTAAAATAAAAAACCGGTGGATTTTTCCACCGGTTTTTTTTATGGGCTTTTTTTGTTTAGTCGATGATAAAGCTTGAGATGGATTTATCAAGCTCAAGAGCCATTTTATTGAGGTCCTTTGCGGAGGTTGACAGCTCCTCCACTCTTCCGATCTGATCCTGTGTACTGGCCGATACCTCCTGGGCCGTTGCGGCAGCTTCTTCGGAAACCGCCGAGATGTTCTCCATGGACTGCAGAGTTTTTTCTTTGGCTTTCAGCATCTTGTCGATGGAAAGCACCACTTCACCCATATGCGTCGAAATGTCATCCATGGCGTGGAAAATCGTAGAGAAGGCTGTTTCGGCTTCATGTACCGCGGACATTTGCTCCTTCACGATGGCAGAAGCGTTTGAAGCTTCGTGGACCGTGACTTCGGTCTTCTGCTGGATTTTATTCAATATATCGTTTATGGCGATGGAAGCCTCCTTGGACTGGTCTGCCAATTTTCTTACCTCTTCGGCAACCACTGCAAAGCCCCTGCCGGCTTCACCCGCTCTGGCTGCTTCGATTGCTGCGTTCAGGGAAAGCAGGTTGGTCTGTTCCGCAATTCCCACGATCATTTTCACAATTTTCTTAATTTCCTTCATTTCATTGTTCAGGCTGAAGATGTCGCCTGCGATTTTGCCTGTAACCGAAGTTGTTTCCAACGCTTTATCGTTTAGAATCTTGACGGCTTTCTGGGTCTCCGTACTGAGAGACTTGGTTTTGTCCACCACACCGGTTACGACACCCATGTAATTTCCTACGGTGTTGATATCGTCCGAAAGGCCCGTCATGTGGTTTACGCTGTCAGCTACTTCGGAAGCCTGGCTTGAAGCTCCTTCGGCAATTTGCTGGACGGTGACGGCCACCTGCTGTGAAACGGTATAGGAGTACTCGCTGGCCGCGGTTATCTTATTTGAATTTTCAAGAACGCTCTGGGCCGAAGTGTGGACTTCCAATACCAGATTTTTTATATTGTTCAGCATATCACCGAAATTATTGGTCACATCCCCTATTTCATCCTTGTTGGGGTCCCGTACATAGAGCGCCAGGTTACCGCTTTTGGCTTCCTTCATCAATTCCACAAGCCGGTTGAGGGGAACGGAAATACTCCTTGAGATGATGAAGGAGAGCACCAGGGCCAGCAAAATGCAGATGATAATCGTGAAGGTAATGGAACTGCCGATGGACTTGGATTCAGAATACAAATAGGAATTGGGAATTTCGGCAACCACGTACCAGTCCGCCAGTTCCAGCTTTGAGAAAGCGACGAGGTTGCTGCCGTGAGCAAAGGTGTTCTTTTTATTGTCAAGGGCGCTCTGGAACAGTTGCAGTAGTTTGGTATCCCGAATTGCAGAGGCGACTTCCTTTTTGTCCACGCTGGACATGATGGTGCCTTCCGTGTTCACAACCGTGAGTTTGGCTCCTTCACCCACATTTATCCCGGAGTAGATTTTGGAAAAGTAGGTTTCATTCAGAGCCAGGAGAATGATGCCCAGTTCCCTTCCGGAGGCCATGGAGCTGATTTGCCTTGCGATGAAGAGATAAGGCTTGTCCTCGGACTTTTCAATGTGCCATATGACTTTTCCGTTGCTGTCTCCGGCGGCTTTTAAAAGCTTGTTCCGTTCATTTTCATCGATAGAAACCTGGGAACCATAAGATATTCTTTCATCGCCCGACAGAGGAATGATTTCCACAGAGGTTATTTCATTGGTACGGGCCAGCTTCTGAACCAGGAACTCCTGCACCTGCCTGTTGCTGTCCAGCTTTTGCAGCTCATCCATGGAGTCTGTGTTCCCCAGGTAGTCCTGGATGGATTTTGACAGGCCGATTTCATTTATGTAGCCGATGATGTTGTCAACCTTGGAATCAAAGTTCATTCCCACCTCTTTAAGCAGTTCTGAAGAATAGGTGTTTATTTTTTTCTCTACTGCGCTGCTTGACTGAATGTAGGAAAGCCTGCCTGTGAACAGAAGTGGGAGCACGGAAACCACCAGGAAAGAGATGATGAGCCGGGTCTGGATTTTTGAGTTTCTCAGGGATTTGCTCAGCTCGGTCAGGTAAAGGAGCGCCCGCTTAATGACGGCTGCAAACCTGGTGTTCTTTTGGGACAAAATAACTTCCTTGATTCTGTTAAAATCTAAAAATTTCACAAGAATACCTCCTACGTTATATTGGTAACAAGCTTTAAATTTAAAAATAAATTAAGGTGGTTACCAATGAAATTCGATCCGTTTGTTTTGGGAAACTTTGAATTATAAACTGTGCCCATTGCAATCAATACAACTTTCGACAAATAGATTCAAAATCCTTTATTAAAAATGAACATAACCATTGACTTTTTTTATTGGAATTGTATATAGATATTTGGATGGTGTATAATTTTTATAGATATTACTGGCGTCAAGTGTATTTTCTTTCAGACATGGGTATAAAAAAAGCGTAAAATATTATTATCCGGTAAAGCTTTGAACCAGGAGGTGAAGCATAGATTGGAAGCCACAGACATGCAGCTTGTAACACAATGCCTTGACGGCGACAAACAGGCTTTTGCCGAATTGGTAGCAAGATACAAGAAGCTTATATATAATGTAGTGTATAATATGATGAGTGACAAACAGGAAGTAAACGATGTCGCCCAGGAGGTATTCCTCAGGATCTACAAGTCCCTGGACCGGTATAATCCGGAATACAAATTCTCCACCTGGTCGGTAAAAATAGCTACCAATCTGTGCCTTGACCTGAAACGGAAAAGGCGTGTCGATTCCGTTCCCATCGAGGAAATCGACACGATTTCCAACGGAACCCATACTCCGGAGCAGGAATACCTGGCCAAGGAGCGGAGCAGAACTGTGCGGGACGCCGTGGCGGAACTGCCCGAGAAGTACAGGACGCCGATTATGCTCTTTCATAACAACGGGCTGTCCTATGAGGAAATAACCAGGGTTCTGGATGAACCGATGACAATTGTAAAAAATAGAATTTATAGAGCCAGGATTATGCTTAGAGAGAAATTGATGCACAGAAAGGAGGAGGTATTGTGAATTGCAGGCAGGCTTTTGATTGTACAATGAAATATTTTGACGGCGATTTGAATGACCTTGAAGCAGTGCGCTTCAAGCAGCATTTGAAAGTGTGTCCGGGCTGCAACGAAAGCTTTAATGAAATGAGTGAAGTGTTAAACTTTATTCAAAACAATGAAATTGAACCTCCCCGGGATTTTGAAAATCAGGTCATGGATAAGATTTATTCCCTTGAAGTGAAAAGAAAGAAAAAATACGACAGGCTTTTTTCCACATTTTACAGCATTGCAGGATTTTTGCTGCTGTTAACGGCAGGACTGCTTATTGTAGGGCTTTCAGACATAAGTATCGCAAATATGATCCATCAGGCAAAAAGCACGCTGGATTCGGTGCTGGGCAGCTTTTTTGCCGGCCTCAGCGTATACGAATTCATACAGAGCAACCCATGGGTGGGCATCGCTTTCCTTACCACCTCCGTCATTACCAATTCCTTCTTCCTGCTGACGGGTTTTTTGGGGTTGATGTACCGTTACAGGGACAGAATTAAGGCATCCCCGGAAGAGAGCTTGAATTAAGTTTTTCAAATTTATTGTAAACTAGCATTTTGTGTAAAAAATGGGCCTTTCATGTGAGGCTCATTTTTTTTATTCTCCAAAAGCCGGTACCAAAGGTTGATTTACAATTATTGCAAAAAAATCCTTGTTAAAGAGACCTAAAAGTGGCTTGTCAAAGCATGAATATAAGTTTTTATGTCATCCATACTAATCACACGGAGGTGTTTGTATGGATGAAAAAAATGTTAAAAATGAAGCTGAACATGGTGAAAAGTCAGAAGCAGTGCTTGTGGGAACACCTAAAGCCTTCATAGCCTTCGGATGGCTGTTTGCCGGCCTTGCCGCCTTTATTAACCCCTATTTTGCCCTCGGGGGAATTACTTTTGGACTTCTGGCAAACAGAAGGCAGAAAAGCTCGGGCAATTATATTATTGCGGCCAATGTCACGCTGGGTATATTGAGCATGATTCTGGGCTATTTCGGGTTTATGATCCTTGGCAGGATATTCGGTTCCCTATGAGGACCGGCTTTTTGATGATACTTGTTACTTTACTTAAAAGGGACCAGGAGGTGGGCATATGAAAAAATTCGTAAAAGATAAAATATATTTTTCCGTCATCATGGTTTGCATTCTGATTGTACCTGGGTGCGGAGGCAGTAAAGAGAAGGTGGAGAATAAGCCCCAGGCACAGCCGAACTATGGAGTTATGGAAAAAGTGGTTGTTGAAGGAGTGCAGCTCCAGGAGGAGGATGTAGGAGGCTTAAAGCAGTCGGAAATCATGCAAAAGCTTAACAATTATGCTTCTAAAATGAACATTGTCAAGCAGGATGCCAAGCTTGACCCCAATAAATGGACCGTCGTGCAGAAAGAAAAAGCCGGGAAGGTTCTAAACATTGAAAAGACCCTTACAAACCTGTTGAATTCAAAGGCAGGGGACAAAATAAACCTGGTTGTGGAAGAGGTAAAACCGGCAAAAACCGCAGAGCAGTTAAAAGAAAACTTAGTGGTGCTATCCAGCTACTCAACGCCTATTCTGGACAAAATGGACTCCAGGGTAAACAATATTGAAATTGCGGCCCATAAAATTGACTATAAAAAGCTGGCTCCCGGCGAGGAATTTTCCTTCAATAAGGCGGTGGGGAGAAGAACGGAAGCCAAGGGCTTTGAAGAAGCTCCGATTATCATAAAAACGGAAGATGGTCCCAAAAAGGGAAAAGGAGTAGGGGGAGGCATATGCCAGGTCAGCACCACCCTGTACAATGCCGCTTCCAAAGGCGGGATGGAAATTACCGAAAGGCATGTTCATTCCAAAAAAGTGGGATATGTCCCCAAAGGCAAGGATGCTACCGTATCTTACGGGGGCGTGGATTTAAAATTCAGGAACAACAGGTCCCATCCCGTAATGATCAGGATCTATGTGAGCAACAAGTATCTGACGGTGAAGCTCATCGAAAACAGAAATTTGTGAAAGGACATTTATGGTTGAATGAAGCACACATTTTGGTATAATTGATGTATAGCCTTAAAGCGGAATATTAGTTTAACAAAGTTTATCATAATTTGGAGGTCATGGCGGGATGATAGCAAGGGATATTACAATAAAAAACGGGGTCGGATTGGGCTCTAAGCAAGCGGCGATGCTGATTCAAAAGGTATCTGGTTTCAAGTCGCTGGTGTGGATTGAAAGGGATGAAAGGAAAGTGAATGCAAAAAGCTTGCTGGGAGTGCTTTCCCTTGGAATAGCAAACGGAATGAAAATTGTCGTGAGGGTTGAGGGAGAAGACGAAGAAGCTGCAGCACAGGAAATTGAGAATTACTTCAGTTCGGGCATGGGAGAAGCCGGTTGACGTATGAATATGGCCATGTATAAAGGAGAGGCCATTTCCGGAGGCATAGGCATAGGAGAACTGTATGTACTTGAAGAGCCTGGCCTCAGTATTGACCGTGAACAGGTGGAAGACCGGCGGATCCCTGACGAACTGGAACGGCTGAAAAAAGCTATTGCGGAAACGGCGGAAGAAATCAATTATTTGAAGTCGGGCTTTGCAAAACGGCTTAAAAAGGAAGAGAGACTGATTTTTGACGCCTTCAGAACAATACTGCTGGATGATTACTTTGTCGAGGAAGTCAAGGAAATGATCCTGTTGCAGAAATGCAATGCGGAGTATGCCGTAGACCGCTGTATTGATTCCTATGTGGAACTGATAGGGCGCAGCGGGAATGCCCATGCGGCCCGGAACATATTTGATCTGAAGGACATCGGTTACAGGATCATAAAGAACATTACGGGCGGAAACAGAACTTATGGTGCAATCAATAAAATTTCTTCCAGAAGCATTGTGGCGGTGAGGCAGTTGAACCTTCCTCTTGCTGCAACCCTTGCCAAAAGAAATGCGGCAGGTATCATCGCCCAGGATGGGGGCGGGTATCTATCCCACGGGGCGATTATTTTACGGAGCCTGGGGATGCCCGCCTTAAGCGGCGTAAACCTTCAGGTCCTCAAACAGTATGGCAGGGCCGGCATCATCATCAACGGCAATACCGGTGAAGTGCTGCTGAATCCAACCCAGGAGGAAATAGACAAAAACCACGCGCTTGCAAAGGAACTGAAAAGGAAAATCCGGGTGGGAGCCAGGGGCCATATGCCCGGGGCTACCGCCGACGGGCACATGGTGAGAATCACCGCCAGTGCCGGCAGCTTTGAAGAATGTGATGAGGCAAATGACAATGGACTTGACGGCATAGGGCTTCTCAGAACGGAAATGCTTTTCGCAAACGACCGGCAGGTTCCTGATGAAATGGCACAGTTTATCGCTTATTCCGAAATACTGTGCAAAATGCCTTATAAGGCGGTAATCATCCGGACGGCTGATTTGGGCGGCGATAAACACCTTGAGTTTTTGGGTTCCCCCAACTCCTTTTTAAAGAGCGGCTTGCGGGGAATAAAGTATTCTCTTTTGGAAAAAACCTTTCTGATCAATCAACTCCGCGCCGCCCTGCGGGCAAGCCAGGCAGGGAATATAGGGATTGCCTTTCCGGTTGTGGAAGAGGGAGAAGAGTTAAAGCAGGTAAAAAAAATTGTGCAAAAAATCAAAAGAGACTTTGCCCGCGAGGGCAAATCCATAATAAGAGATGTAAGGCTGGGGGCATTTGTTGAAACCCTCAAAGCGCTGGACAACCTGGAGGAAATCCTGGCAGAGGCTGATTTTATCAGCATTGGTACCAATGATTTGCTCCAACAGGTTTTGGGCATAGACCGGGAGCATATCGCAGTGGAAAAGAAAGAGTACCTGCGGCCTGAATTTTTAAAAACAGTCAAGTTTTGTGTGGAAAAGGCGGGGCAGTGGAAAAAATCCGCTTCTGTTTGCGGGGAAATGGTTTCAGATGCGGGGGCTGCTGTTATCCTGGTGGGAATGGGCGCCCGGGAACTTTGTGTAAGCCCTTCCAAAGCAGGGGAAATACTGGCGGCTATAAAGGGGATTCACATGGAAAATGCGGAAATCCTTGCAGAAAAAGCGGTTTCCTGTACCTGCGTTGAAGAAGTGAAGGCGCTGCTGGCAGCCTATAATAAACAATAGAAACAAGGTGTATCGTTGTGTTTGACATACAGGAAGAACTCAAAAAATTGCCCGATAAACCGGGCGTTTATATTATGAAGGATGAAAACGGAACCATTATCTATGTGGGAAAGGCTGTGGTGCTCAAGAACAGGGTAAAGCAGTATTTCCAGTCCTCCTCCAACCATACGCCCAAGGTGCGGGCCATGGTACCCAGGATCAAGGAGTTTGAATATATTGTCACCGATTCCGAGCTGGAGGCACTGATCCTTGAATGCAACCTCATAAAAAAACACCGGCCCAAGTTCAACATCCTTTTGAAGGATGACAAGCACTACCCATATATTAAGGTTACCATGAATGAGGATTATCCCAGGATACTCATGACAAGAAGAATCGACAAGGACGGTGCCAAGTATTTCGGCCCCTATTCCAATGCCTATGCGGTAAAGGAGACCATCGACCTGCTCAAAAAGCTCTTCCCCATAAAGACCTGCAATAAGGTATTTCCCAGAGACATCGGAAAGCAGAGGCCCTGCCTGAACTTTTACATTTACCAGTGCCTCGGTCCCTGCAGAGGTGACATAAACAAAGAGGAATACAGGAACCTGATGAAGGATATATGCAGCTTTCTGGGAGGAAAGCAGGAAGAAGTCATCAAAAGGCTTGAGCAGCAGATGGGGGCTGCGGCCGAAAACCTGGAATTCGAAAAGGCCGCGGATCTCCGGAACAAGATAAGCAGCCTCAAGCATATCGCCGAAAAACAGAAGGTTCTCTCAACAGCCATGGAGGACCAGGATATCATCGCCTTTGCCAAAGATACGACGGATTCCTGTGTGCAGGTGTTTTTTATAAGAAGCGGAAAGCTCATTGGGAGAGAGCACTTTATTTTCGAGGCTGTGGGGGAAGTGGAGGACAAGGAACTCATGTCGTCCTTTATCAAACAGTTTTATTCTTCTGCGGCTTATGTTCCGGGAGAGATTATCCTGCAGGAGGATATCGACGAGCTGAACATCATTGAAAGCTGGCTGACGGACAAACGTTCCGGCAGGGTCCATATCAAGGTGCCCAGAAGGGGAGAAAAGCTCCACATGGTCGATATGGTTTCAAGAAATGCTCTCCTGGCTCTCACACAGTTTAAAAACAAGGTCAGGAACGATGAGGCCATGGTGAAGGAAGGTCTGGAGTTTATAGCCTCTTTTGCGGGGCTGGATGAGAAGCCCGAGCGCATCGAAGCCTATGATATTTCAAATACGGGGTCAACGGAAATCGTAGCCTCCATGGTGGTGTTTGAAAAGGGCAAGCCAAGGAATAAGGAATACCGGAGATTCAAGATAAAGTCCTCCAGCACTCAGAATGACTATGCCAGTATGCAGGAAACCATCTTCAGGCGCTTCCGCCATGCGGAAAGGGAAAGAGAAGAGGGAGCCGGGGGAGAAGGCAAATTCACAACCCTTCCGGACCTGATTCTGGTAGACGGAGGGTTGGGCCATGTCAACGCAGTGACGGAGGTATTGAAGGAGCTTGGCGTCAAAATAAAAGTGATGGGTATGGTCAAGGACGACAGCCACAGGACCCGGGGACTGGTTGACGGGGCGGGGGAGATCGACCTGCATTCCAGCCTGCCGGCGCTCCGGTTTGTGACGGCCATACAGGATGAGGCCCACCGGTTTGCTATAGAGTATAACAAAAAGCTCAGGCAGAAAAGGTACACGGGTTCCATTCTAGATGAAATCGGGGGGATAGGACCAAAGCGCAAGAAGGCCCTGATAAGGCACTTCGGTTCGGTAAGCAGGATCAAGACCGCCGAACTCCCCGAACTCATGGCGGTGGAGGGTATAACAAAGCCGGTTGCAGAGAAAATATACGATCACTTTCATTAACTATGATTGTTTAGGAGATATACTGGATGGCTATTTATGCAATTTCCGACCTGCATCTTGCAATAAGCATCGACAAACCCATGGATATTTTCGGGCCGGGTTGGTCGGATTATATGGACAGGCTGAAAGCCGCATGGAACACTAGAATTTCCCAAGCTGACCATGTAATCATACCCGGGGATATCTCCTGGGCCACGTATCTTGAACAGGCGGAGGAAGATTTCAGGTTCATTGACGGTCTGCCGGGAACGAAGATTATTTCCAAGGGCAACCACGACTACTGGTGGACCACAAGAAACAAGCTTGAGAAGTACCTGGAGGGGAAAAATATTTCTACCATCCGCTTCATGCACAACAACAGTTTTGATGTGGAGGGCACTGCCCTGTGCGGCACCAGGGGCTGGAAATGCCCGGGTGACGACGGCTTTTCCCAGGAGGACAGGAAGATTTTCAACCGGGAGCTTCAACGGCTTGAGCTGTCGCTGAAAAGTATACAGGGGACCCCTGAAAGGATTATTGCGGCCCTTCATTACCCTCCCTTCAACGCCAAAAAAGAATCGTCGGAATTCGTTGATTTGATGGTGGGCTTTGGAGTAAAATCATGCATATACGGACATTTGCATGGGGAAGGCTTTAAAAATGCCGTGGAAGGAACCGTAAAAGGAATAGAATTCCGCCTGGTATCGGCAGATTTTCTGAAATTTGATCCGGTGCGGCTGGTTTAAAGGCTATAGAGGCTTTTAATGTATAGAGGCAATATGATAAGATAATACTCATAAAGGGATATCCACCACTTTTTTGAGCATTTTATTGGAATTTGCGTATATATTATGTTATAATATATTGGTTGTTTTACCCCTTTGTGAGTAATAGGCGGGAGGGTTATGGCAAGAGGAGAAAATTTAATTCTTTATAGTATGGACAACCTGCTTTCCGTAATCCAAAGCCTGATTTACATAGATGTCTTGAGCTCAAAACTAAATAATGGGAGGATTTTCATTCGATGAGTGTTAAGGTAGAAAATATTGAAAAAAATGTAGTTCAACTGGAGATAGAGGTTGACGCAGCAAAATTCGAAGAGGGTATGCAGAAATCATACCTGAAAAATGCAAAGAGGTTTAATATTCCCGGTTTCAGGAAGGGAAAGGCCCCAAGGAAGATGGTGGAGAGATATTATGGAGAACAGGCTCTGTATGAGGATGCCATAAACTTTATATGTCCGGAAGCCTATGACGAGGCAGTTGAAAAACACGAGCTGCATCCTGTTGACAGACCGGAAATTGATATAAAACAAATCGGGGAAGGCCAGACTTTCGTTTTTACCGCCAAGGTTACCGTAAAACCTGAAGTTGAGCTCGGGGAATATAAAGGTGTGGAAGTAAAGAAGATCGAAGTCAATGTAACGGATGAAGATGTTCAGAAAGAGCTGGATAAAGCAGCCGAAAAGAACGCAAGGGTTATAACCGTTGAAGACAGGGCCATCCAGTCGGGTGATACCGCTGTCATCGATTTTGAAGGCTTTGTGGACGGAGAAGCTTTTGAAGGCGGCAAGGCTGAGGACTACAGTCTTGTAATAGGCTCGGGACATTTTATCCCCGGCTTTGAGGAGCAGTTGATCGGCATCAAAACGGGAGACGAAGCGGATATAAACGTGACCTTTCCCGAAGACTACGGCAAGAGTGAACTGGCAGGAAAACCCGCCCTCTTTAAAGTAAAAGTAAAGGAAACCAAGGTCAAGGAACTTCCTGTCATTGATGACGAATTCGCCAAGGATGTCAGTGAATTCGACACGCTGGAAGAATACAAGGAAGACCTCAAAAAGAAGCTGGTGGAAAAGGCGGAGCATGATGCAATGCATCAGACCGAAGACAGCGTCATCGATAAGGTAGTAGAGAATGCCGTTATCGATATTCCGCGGGTTATGGTGGAAAAACAGATCGACAAGGCTATCCGGGATTTTGATTACAGGCTGCGTTACCAGGGACTGGACCTTGAGAAATATATGGGAATCATGGGCATGGATGCCGAAACCTTCCGGGGCCAATTCGAGAAGAGGGCTGAAACGGATGTAAAAACACAGCTGGTTCTGGATAAAATCAGCCAGGTGGAAAGTATTTCCGCATCCGAAGAGGAGCTGGACGAGGAAATTAAGAAGCTTGCAGAGAATTATAAGCAAAGTGAAGAAGATTTTAAGAAACATTTAAAGGAAGACGATATAGAATATATTAAGAGCACCGTTGTTGTAAGAAAAACCGTAGACCTTCTGGTCGAAAGTGCAAAAATAGTATAATAGGTAAATTCAAAGAGTTTATTTTGTTTTTAAATTGGGAAACAATAATACAGGATAAGGGGGGGCATTCAATGAACTGCAAAGTTCTTTCGAGGAGAAAAATTTCCCCCTTTAAGAGTAAAAAAGGGAGGGGTATATATGAGTCTTGTTCCGATAGTTGTTGAACAAACAAACCGTGGTGAACGGTCGTATGATATTTATTCGAGGCTTTTAAAAGACAGAATCATTGTATTGAGCGATGAGGTCAATGATGTTACTGCAAGTCTGATTGTTGCTCAAATGCTGTTTCTTGAGGCGGAAGATCCTGACAAGGATATACAGCTTTACATAAACAGTCCCGGTGGATCCGTCACATCAGGTTTTGCAATTTATGACACCATGCAGTATGTCAAGCCTGATGTTTCTACCATTTGTGTGGGGATGGCCGCCAGCATGGGAGCATTTCTGCTGGCTGCCGGAGCAAAAGGCAAAAGATTTGCCCTGCCGAACAGTGAAATCATGATCCATCAGCCTCTGGGCGGAGCTCGGGGCCAGGCAACGGACATAAAAATCCATGCCGAACAGATTTTGAAGATAAAGAGCAAGTTGAACAAGATACTGAGTGAAAGAACCGGCCAGCCTCTTGAAAAAATCGAGAGAGATACGGAAAGAGACTTCTTTATGTCCTCGGACGAAGCAAAAGCGTACGGTCTAGTAGACGAAGTAATGGTTAGAAGAAAATAAATGGGGTGGAATGATGTCCAGATATGATGAAAAGAAGCAGCTTAAGTGTTCCTTCTGCGGTAAGTCCCAGGAACAGGTGAAGAGACTTGTTGCAGGGCCCGGAGTCTATATATGCGACGAATGCATAGAATTGTGCTCTGAGATCATAGAAGAAGAATTCGAAGAGGCAAAGACCGACACAGAGCTCAATGACATTCCAAAGCCAAAGGAGATTAAGGAAATCCTGGATCAGTATGTTATCGGTCAGGATTCTGCAAAAAAATCTCTTGCTGTAGCTGTTTACAACCATTACAAAAGGATAAACAGCGAAGTAAAGGCCGGAGATGTGGAGCTCCAAAAGAGCAATATCGTGATGATGGGGCCTACCGGTTCCGGGAAAACGCTTCTGGCACAAACCCTTGCCAAGATACTCAACGTTCCTTTTGCGATTGCGGATGCCACCTCCCTTACAGAGGCAGGCTATGTGGGTGAGGATGTTGAAAATATTCTTCTCAAGCTCATACAGGCTGCCGACTATGACATCGAGAGAGCGGAGAAGGGCATCATCTATATCGATGAGGTTGACAAGATTGCCAGAAAGTCTGAAAATCCTTCAATAACAAGGGATGTAAGCGGAGAAGGTGTACAGCAGGCGCTTCTTAAAATCCTGGAAGGCACTGTTGCTTCCGTTCCTCCCCAAGGTGGACGTAAACACCCCCATCAGGAGTTCATACAGATTGACACCACGAACATTTTGTTTATCTGCGGCGGAGCTTTTGACGGGATCGACAAAATCATACAAAACCGGGTCGGCAAGAAGTCCATGGGCTTCGGAGCCAAAATTGACAGCCCCAAGGATAAGGACATGGGCGAAATACTGAGCCACATCCTTCCCCAGGACTTGTTGAAGTTCGGACTGATTCCCGAGTTTGTAGGGAGGCTTCCCATTATCGTCACCCTGCATTCCCTCGACAAGCAGTCCTTGATCCAGATACTCACAGAGCCGAAGAATGCTCTCATAAAGCAGTACCAGAAGCTCTTCGAGCTGGATGACGTCATCCTGGAATTTGAGCCCGACGTGCTGGAGGCAATCGCGGAAAAGGCCATTACCAGAAATACAGGGGCCAGAGGGCTTAGAGCCATCCTTGAAGAAATGATGCTGGAGGTCATGTATGACATCCCTTCGGCGGTAAATGTTGAAAAATGCATCATCTCAAGGGAAACAGTGGAAGGCAAGGCACTGCCCAACCTGATTATCAATGAGAATAAGAAGCCGTTGAAACGGACCATGGGAAGAAAAGCCAGAGTGAAACGTGAATCCGTATCATAAGAAGATTTAAAAAGACTGCGAAAGCAGTCTTTTTTTTGAAACTTTTCGATTATTTCATCCGCGCTGGGATAAAATAAACTCCACGACAAATAATATACTTGAGACCTACAAGTAAACTTGAAAATTTTTGGGACAGTGGAGGACGAAATGCTGACAAGTACTTTTTTTATCATACAGTTCTTTTTTTCAGTCATCATAGGATTATATTTCCTTAATATGCTCAAATCCCAGCAAGGCAATAAAAGTGCCATTGAGCGGGAGTCAAAGAAGGAACTGGAAAAGCTCCGGCGCTTGAGAGAGATCAAGCTCACCGAACCCCTGTCGGAAAAAACCAGGCCAAGCGAGCTTAAGGACATCATAGGACAGGAACAGGGTCTCAAAGCCCTGAGAGCCGCCCTGTGCGGCCCAAACCCGCAGCATGTCATCATATACGGCTCACCGGGGGTGGGGAAAACGGCCGCCGCCCGGGTAATCCTTGAAGAGGCAAAAAAAATACTTTTATCCCCTTTTAAAAAAGAAGCCAAATTCGTCGAAATTGACGCCACAACGTTAAGGTTTGATGAACGCGGTATTGCAGACCCACTGATCGGATCCGTTCACGACCCCATTTATCAAGGTGCAGGGGCCTATGGCGTTGCAGGAGTTCCCCAGCCCAAACAGGGAGCTGTGACAAAAGCCCATGGCGGTATACTTTTCATCGACGAAATCGGTGAACTGCATCCGATACAGATGAACAAACTTCTGAAGGTTTTGGAAGACCGGAGAGTATTCCTTGAGAGCGCCTATTACAGCTCTGAAGACAACAACATTCCCTCCCACATCCATGAGATTTTTCAAAAAGGGCTCCCGGCCGATTTCAGGCTTGTTGGGGCTACAACGAGAACCGCAGATGAAATCCCCCCTGCCATCAGGTCACGGTGTGTGGAAGTCTATTTCAGGCCCCTTACGGCGGAAGAAATAACCCTGATTGCCAGAAATGCGGCTTCCAAAGGCGGCTTCAAGGTCGAAGAAGGCGTGGACGACATCATTGCAAAGTATGCCAAAAATGGCCGTGAGGCTGTCAACATCGTGCAAATTGCAGGAGGTGTGGTTCAGGTGGAAGGAAGAAGCGTCATAACAAGAAAGGACATCGAATGGGTAGTGGAATTCGGGCACTACAGCCCGCGCATAGAGAAGAAAATCTCTGCAGGTGAGCAGGTGGGCTGCATAAACGGGCTGGCGGTATTCGGCAACTGTACCGGCATGGTTCTCGATATTGAGGTCTCCGCCATGCCGGTGGCCGTCGGAAAGGGAAGTATCAAGATCACGGGAATTATTGAGGAAGAAGAAATGGACGGCAGGGGACAGAAGTTGAAAAGGACCAGCTCTGCAAGGGCTTCGGTGGAAAATGTGCTCACCGTACTGAAAAAATTTGTGGATATCGACTATAAGGATTACGACATCCACCTGAATTTCCCCGGAGGAATACCCATTGACGGCCCCTCTGCCGGAACGGCCATTGCCACGGCGGTATACTCTGCAATAAAGAATCTGCCCATACGCAGCGATGTTGCCATGACCGGCGAAATGTCCATCCGGGGCAAGGTGAAACCGGTGGGGGGTGTGGTTGCAAAAGTGGAGGCAGCAAGGCTGGCGGGGATTAAACGTGTACTGATACCAAGGGAGAACTGGCAGGAGCTTTTTGAAACCATGGACATCGAAGTAATTCCCGTGGACGATATCAATGAAGTCCTGGAGATCGTATTAAAGGTGAAGCCTTTAAAGGTCATAGAGGAAAATGTGGCCGTCAAGAATCAGGCTGTAAATGTTTTAACGGCTTCAGGAGTATAAAAGGATTGCGTTGCATAAAAAAACGGCGGTAAGCCGTTTTTTTCTGTTGGTTTAATAAAAGAATGCTCTGAAAATAGAATACCTTAATAAATCACAAAAAATTGCAAATGCATTTTCAGCAAATCAATTGTATAATAAAATCAAGTACGTAAGCTCTGTACAAAACTTAGACAAGTAGTATTGCAACAGTACGACGGGCCAAGTCAGAAGAAACGGGTAGAGCCGTGTTTGACACATTCAACAATCTGAGCATTCAATACAAGCTGTTCCTCTATTTCATGGTGCTTATACTGCTGACCATCCTGACCATCGGCATCCTGACCAACATGGTCTTTTCCGATGCCATGGAAAAGTCTGCGAATGAAGCCGCTCTTCATGCCATCAGCCAGGCGAATATCACCATTGACACCAGCATACGGAATATTGAGAATGCCATGGATATCATCGCAAGAAATCCCCAGGTGCTTAAATTCATCCGGATGAAGATCATCGATCCCGTGGATGACCGCAGTGCGGTGGAATCCAATGTGCGCAGCCTTCTTGCCGGCTTTACCCAGTACTATTATGAAATTGAAGGTATTGCCATTGTCAATAAGAGTGACCTGTTTCTGAGCAATGAAATGTACAAGGTGGAAAATGACCCTTTGATTGATGAAAGCTGGTACAAAATCTGCGAAGAAAATTCCGACACCATTCAGATACTGGGGCGGCCTGCCGGGAGGAAGCTGGCGGAATATAAAAAGGTCAGCGCCGATGAGATTTTTTCCGTCGCCAAAGCCATAAGGGATCCTGCAACCAATGAAGTGAGCGGTGTGATCTTGATCGACCTGAGAATCAAGATACTGGAGCATATGTTGAAAGATATCCAGCTTGGAAAGACCGGATTCGTATATATCGCGGATTCCAACGGAGAAGTCGTTTATGCCCCTGTTAATTATGTCGTTCCAAGGGTCAAAAGCCAGTGGTTTTCCGGTGAGCGGGTTTTCAACAAGTACATTCTGGGGCAGTATTTCCAGTTTATTTACACCTCTTCCTTTTACTCCAAATGGAGGATCATCGGGGTTTTTTCATTAAACGAAACCCTGAAGGAAGTGGTGAACATCCGGAATTATACGCTGGTGATTCTGATCATTATCAGTATCATTGCACTGGGCCTCTCCTTCATATTTTCTTCCTCCATAGCCAATCCCATCAGTAAACTCAGAAAGCTGATGAAGAAGGCGGAAGCGGGAGATCTGTCCGTGAGCTTCGATGTCAAATACAATGATGAAATCGGGCAGCTGGGCAGAAGCTTCAACGCCATGATCAATGAAATACGGAACCTGATCGAGGTAGTGTATAAGGAGCAGAGAAGCAAGCGGGAAGCAGAGCTGAGGACGCTTCAATCGCAGATCAAGCCGCACTTTCTGTACAACACCCTGGACACCATCCACTGGATGGCAAAGAAGTATGGTGCTACGGATGTGATCCAGGTGATATCCGCCCTCACCAACCTTTTCAGGATTGGACTGAGCAAAGGGAATGAGGTCATCAGGCTTTCTGAGGAACTTGAGCATGTGAGGAGCTACCTCCTGATTCAAAAGGTGCGGTATGAAGAGATGCTGGAATACGAGATTGCTGCCGAGGGGGATACCGGAATACTCTATGTTCAGAAGCTCATCCTGCAGCCGCTGGTGGAAAACGCCATTTATCACGGAATCAAAGCGAAAAGAGAACCGGGGAGAATCCGGATAACTGCAGCGGTGAAAGAGGAAGTACTGGTTATGCGAGTGGAGGATAACGGTTTAGGGATGGAAGAAGCGGAAGTGGAGAGGATCAATGCCGCACTGCACAATGAAAGTGAAGAGCGGGTAGGCTATGGGATTTTCAATGTAAACGAGCGGATCCGTCTTTCTTACGGGAAGGAATACGGGATCACCCTGAAAAGCACCCGAGGGCAGGGGACGGAGGTTGAAATAAAGCACCCGGTAGTGAAAACTCAGAAAGGATGATGGGGATGATTAAAGTTTTAATCGCAGATGATGAACCAAAGATCAGGAACGGCCTCCGGGACTCACTGGATTGGCAGGCTCTGGATATGACTCTGGTTGGCCTTGCAAGGGATGGGGAAGAAGCGCTTCTCATCGCTGAGAAGGAAAAGCCTGATATCTGCCTGATCGACATCTGCATGCCGGCCATCAACGGGCTAGACCTGATCGAGGAATTAAAAAAACAGAATCCCCATGTCCTCAGCATTATTATTACAGGACTCGATGAATTTGATTATGCCCAGAAAGCGGTAAAGCTCAATGTGTTTGACTATATCCTGAAGCCGGTGATGGAAGAGGAATTGCACCGGGTGATGGAAAATGCGAAACATAAGCTGGAAGAAACGTTTGCAAAAGAGAAAAGGTATGAATGGGCGAATGCGCAGCTAAAGAAGAGCATGCCGCAGCTTAAGGAACGGTTTGTAAATGATTGGCTGAGCGGTAAGCTTACAGCAGAGGAAACCGAGGAGCAGTTGGAGTTCCATCAAGTGGAACTCGGACTTGAGATCGGAATCATCCTGGTGAAAACCCAGGGAGTCGCCCTTACAGGAAAAGCACAGGTGGAATGGGAAAGACAGCTTTTGATATTTGCCATTCAAAACATTTTTGAAGAGAGGCTGGAACCTTTTAAGCCCTTCATCACGGCAAGGGATGCCGGGGAGAACCTTGTGGCGGTAGTCACCGTCCATGACCGGAAGCTGTGGGAGGATTTCAGGTTCAGCCTTCAGGACAATGTGGAGAAATACCTCGACCATCGGGTGGTGGTTTACCAGGAAGCGGTGCAGGGAGGAACCGGTGCCGTCGGATTGGCCTACGAGGAGATTGTCAAAACGATGCGCAGCGACAACTACTGCCTTCCGGTAATCAAAAAGGTTAAGGCCTATATTGAAAGGAATTACGCAGACCCTGATTTGAGGCTCCAGACGGTGGCCGAGGAAGCGGAGATGAGTGTCAGCCATTTGAGCAAGCTGTTCAAGCAGGAAACCGGAATGTCTTTCATCGAGCATTTGATAAAGATCAGGATCCTGGAATCCATCAAACTTATGAACCATTCGGACATGAAAATATATGAAATCGCCGAGCGGGTAGGATACAGCAGCCAGCATTATTTCTGTGCGGCTTTTAAGAAGGTCCTGGGATTTTCACCTACCGATTACAGGTTTAAGGAGCATGGCCATGGCAAAGATTAAGTATGTACTCGTCTTTGCTGCTATCGGCATACTGGCTGCCGCGGTTATGCTGCTATATCCCGAGCTGGTAATGAAGCCGGGTGAAAATGAAGATGGGATCAAATACCTGATCGGTGTATCGCAGCCCGAACTCACGAGTCCCTGGCGGCTGGCGATGAACGAGCAAATCCGCCGGGAAGCCGGCAAATATCCCGAGATGAAGGTGATTTTCTATGATGCCGGAGAGGATGATATCAAGCAGAAACAGGATATCGAAAACATGCTGGAACAGAAAATCGACCTTTTGATTGTTTCTCCAAACAACAGCAGATATCTTGAGGATGTGATCGGCGGCGTCCACCGCAGCGGCATCCCTGTAATTGTAATGGAAACTCCGCCCGAAACAGAGGACTATACCATGTATATTTTCTGCGATAATTATAAGATTGGAAAAAGCGCCGGAGAATATGTATGCAAAATGCTTGGCGACAAGGGCGGAACAGTACTTGAAGTACTGGGAGACCCGGATTCCTTTATTTCCATCGAGAGGAAAAGAGGCTTCCGGGAGGCTCTGAAGGAAAATCCTGCGGTCAGGCCGGAATACGTCGTAGTCGGGCATTGGTCCAGGGATAAGACCGAGGAGCGGGTTGCGGAGATCTATAAGAAGCACCCCGCGGTGGATGTGGTATTTGCCCATAATGATGCCATGGCCATCGGCACATGGCGGGTTGCCGCCTATGAGAAGCTGAACATAAGGGCTATCGGTGTCGGCGGCCTGGGAGATAAAAATGCCGGCCTTGAAGCTGTGAATAACGGAGTCCTGGAGGCGACCTTCATTTATCCGACAGGTGGACGGGAAGCGGTGGATTGGGCTTTCAGGATTCTAAGCGGAGAGTCTGCCCCCAGGAAGCTTGAGCTGCCGGCAGTGAAGGTCACAAAGGAAAATGTCCGACAGTTCATCAAATAAGTTTGAAAATTCTTTCCCCAAAAACCTTAAAAAAACGCAAAATAAAATAAAGACCCTGTACCCCTTTCTCACTATACTTAAAGCTGTCAGTACATTTTAAATTTTGAGGAGGGTACAAAATGGTAAGAAAATTGTTGTGTGTTCTTGTAGCTCTTTGCCTGATGGTGTCCCTGTTTGCTGCCTGCGGACAAAAGTCCGGTCCGGCGCAGAAGGAAGAGCCTACCCAAAAGGCTGAGGAAACCAAGAAGGAAGAGCCTGCCAAGTCCGATGCGCAGAAAAAGGTCATCGGTATCGCTGTTTCCGGTTTTGCAGCACCTTACTTCAAGGCGTTGATCGCAGCTGCTGAAGAAGAGGCCCAAAAGCAGAACGTAGTACTCAAGGTGCTGGATGCAGAGTGGGATTCCCAGAAGCAGGCCAGCCAGGTGGAAAGCCTGATCGCTCAGAAAGTGGATGTTATCGAAGTCATTCCCTGTGACTCCAAAGCCATTATTCCTTCCATGAAAAAAGTAAAAGAAGCCGGAATTCCTCTCATCGTCGTCAATACCCAGCATGATCCCGAAGCGGAAGATCTCATCGTAACCTTCGTAGGTGCCAGCATGGAAGATGAAGCTGCGCTTGCTGCAAAATCCATCAAAACCATCCTTGGAGACAAAGGCGGCGATATCGTAGTCATCGAAGGCGCAGCGGGTTCCTTCCCTGCAATTCACAGGACCAGCGGCTTTAAGGATGCCATCAAAGACAGTCCGAATATAAAAATTCTTGCTGCACAGAATGCAGGTTGGGACAGAGCGACTGCCATGAAGGTCATGGAGGACTTCCTGACCAGATATCCTAAAATATCCGCTCTCTATGCCCATGATGATAACATGGCCATCGGTGCCATCCAGGCCATTAAAGCCGCAGGCAGGGAAAAGGAAATCCCGGTGGTATCCATCAGCGGTACCATCGAAGGTTATGATGCCATCCGAAAAGGTGAAATGTACAGCACGGTTTCCCAGCCGCCGGATTGGGAGGGCATGATGTCGGTCCAGGCCGCAGTGAAGCTCCTGAGTGGAGAAAAGCTGGAGAAGTGGACCAAGACTCCCATTGCTGAAGTAACCAAGGACAACGTCGATCAGTTCAAGGCTGTGTGGTAATTCATAAATACTATTTGGGGCTGCCTGAAAAGTCAGCCCTGATGATGAGGAGAATCGTATGGGAAGCGAACCCATCCTTGAAATGAAAAATATTAGTAAAAGCTTTCCCGGCGTGGTGGCACTTGACAATGTAAGTCTGTCCATTCGTAAAGGAGAAATCCACGCTCTTTGTGGTGAGAACGGTGCCGGGAAATCCACCCTGATGAAAATCCTCTACGGAATTTATCATGCCGATTCGGGGGAAATATGGATCAAGGGGTCCAGAAGAATCATTCCTTCTCCGCTCAAGGCACAGGAGAATGGGCTCAGCATCATATTCCAGGAATTCAACCTGGTGGACACTCTTTCCGTAGCAGAGAATATTTTTCTCGGAAGGCTTAAAACCGGCCGTAACGGCAAGGTGGACTGGAAGCGTATCCAGAAGGATGCCGGCGATTTGCTGCGGCACATCGGCTGCGATATCGACCCCAGGACACCCGTCGGCGGCTTGAGTGTATCCCAGAAGCAGATGGTGGAAATCGCAAAGGCATTGTCCTATAATGCGGAAATCATCGTTATGGATGAGCCCTCCGCCACGCTGACCGAAAGCGAGATGGAGAATCTTTACGAAATTATCCGGGAACTGAAGGACAAAAAAATAACCATCATTTATATATCCCACAAGATGGATGAAATCTTTAAAATAACCGACCGGGTTACGGTGCTCCGCGATGGAGTCGCCATCTGCACGCTCGATACCTGTAAAACCAGCAGGGAGGAAATCGTGAGCAACATGGTGGGAAGGAGTCTGGAGCAGGAATTTCCGCACAGGGAAAGCTGCTGCGGAGACATACGGATGGAAGTCAGAAACATCAGCCATAAAGGTGTTCTGAAGGATATCAGCTTTTCTCTCCGCAAAGGGGAAGTGCTGGGGATTGCAGGGCTTGTCGGAGCCGGAAGAACGGAACTGGTCAGGGCAATCTTTGGCGCCGACAGGGTCGGAAGCGGTAAGGTATTCATACACGGGAAAGAAGTCAGAATAAAGTCACCGATTGATGCGATCAAAAACAGGATTGCGCTGGTTACCGAGGACAGGAAGCAGCAGGGGCTGATTCTGAGCTTTGCTATCAAAAGGAACATATCCGTCACCAATCTGAAGGACATCATTAAATTCGGCCTTGTGATGAGTAAGAAGGAAAACAAGGTGGCCAGGGAATATATAGAAAGGCTGTCCATTAAGACACCTTCCATCCACCAGAGATGCATCAATTTAAGCGGAGGCAACCAGCAGAAGGTGGTCCTGGCAAAATGGCTTTATTCGGATGCGGACATCCTCATTCTTGATGAACCTACCAGGGGGATCGATGTGGGAGCCAAGCACGAAATCTATTTAATTATCAATGAACTGGTGAAAATGGGCAAGTCCATCCTCATGATTTCTTCGGAAATGCCTGAAGTGCTTGCCTTAAGCGACAGAATCCTGGTCATGCACAAAGGCAGGATTACGGGCGAGTTTGAAAATACCCTGCGGCAGATTACACCGGAACAGGTCATGAACAGTGCAATCGGCTGACAGACGGAGGAGGCAGAAGGGTGCAGGTACAGGCGCAAAAGTTGAATGCAAGCTCATGGAATCCGTATTCCATATTGAATAAATATAAAATGCTTTTTGTTTTTGTGGGGTTGGTGATCCTTTCCTCCCTGATTTCAGATGTTTTCCTGACGGGCAGGAACATATCCAATATCCTGCGACAGGTATCGGTCAACGGCATCCTGGCATGCGGAATGACCTTTGTCATGCTTACGGGAGGCTTTGACCTTTCCGTAGGCTCGCTGATTTCGGTCTCTGCGGTAGTGGCCATCGGGATGCAGAACCACTTCGGTGTCGCCGGAGCAATCGTGATTACCCTGATCATCGGAGCCATTGCCGGAAGCTTTAATGGGACCATTCTATCCAGGATCAATGCAAATTCGGGGGATGCCTTCATGATTACTCTCGGTTCCCAGTTGGTATTCGCAGGGGCAGCTTTGCTTTATACCGATGCGCGTGTCCTGCCGGGCAGCAAATCACCTTTTTACAACAGCCTCGGGCAAGGTACGCTGTTCGGGTTTGTCCCAACACCGGTATTTATTTTTCTGGCGATTGTGATAGTCTCACACTTTGTGCTATCTTACACAGCATTTGGCCGGAAGATTTATCTGATGGGCGGGAACTATGAAGCAGCGCGGCTTTCGGGAATCCGGGTCGCATTTTACAAGGCCGTTGTGTACTTGCTGGCAGGCGTTTTCGCAGCCATTGCGGGGATCATTCTCAGTTCAAGGACACTGGGCGGTTCTCCTATCGCCGGAGTGGGCTATGAGCTGGATGCCATCGCTGCCGTCATTGTAGGAGGAATCAGCCTGTCAGGCGGTGAAGGAAGCGTTCTCAATACTCTCCTGGGTGTTTTCATTATAGGTGTTCTGAGCAATATCCTCAACCTGCTGGGGATGTCTTCATTCAATCAGATGATTGTAAAAGGAATCGTCATCGTCCTGGCCGTATGGATGGACGCGAAAAAGCAGTAATTCTACAGTGAGGTGAGTACATGACTGCACAGGCTCAAAAGATAAGAAATTTTATATTCAGGGAGAAGGTGTTCAGTAGTTCGGTTTTACTTCTGATTGCCATATCCGCTGCATCTCCATATTTTCTCAGCGTGGACAATCTGAGGAATCTTACGGTACAACTTGCGGTTTATGGGATTGTTGCCCTTGGGATGACCTTTGCCATCATCGGCGGAGAGTTTGACCTGGGGGTAGGCTCCATCCTTTCAGTTGCGGGAGTCCTTGCCGTGGGTCTGGAGCCAAGAATCGGCATCCTTCTTTCCATCCTTGCCGCATTGGCCGCCGGCCTGGCCTTCGGCACCATCAACGGCCTTCTTGTATCGAAAGCAAAAATCAATTCCTTTATCGTCACTTTCGGCAGCATGGTCATGGTGAAAGGGCTGGCGCTCACCATCGCTGACGGCAGGCCCATCATCAGCCGGAGCGAAGCCTTGAACAGCCTGGGCGACGCAAAACTTCTGGGCGTTCCAGTGATGTTTTTGATATTTATTATTTTTCTCGGGGTATGCCATTATATCCTGACCTACACCAGGTTCGGCAGAAATATTTACGCCGTTGGGGGAAATGTGGGGGTGGCAAGGGCAACGGGCGTAAATGTCAGCTTTTATAAAGCCATGCTTTTTGTTCTTACCGGCTTCTTTGCGGCGGTGGTCGGTGTGCTCCTGGCGGCAAGGCTGAATTCCGGTTCTCCTATCCAGGGGGACGACATTACCCTGACGGTAATCGCAAGTGTGGTCATTGGCGGAACCAGCCTCTCGGGAGGCAAGGGGAACGTAGCGAGGACCCTTTTGGGGGTTTTCACCATCATGCTGCTGTCCAATGCCTTCGACCTTTTAGGAATACAGCCGTATATTCAAAAAGTCATTAAAGGACTGATCATTATCTCAGTCGTCGCATTTGACAGCTATAACAAGAAAAAGCTTCAGGCATAAAAGGAGGAATGAAGCAATGAAAAGATATTGTATGGTTAATGTTATTAAAAAAGAATATCTGGATGCATA
>JAFADI010000163.1 GCA_023424965.1 Bacillota bacterium | reverse complement strand
CAGCATCGGTGCCAGGACTTTCACCGCCACCTCCTCCCAGGGGCTGCTGTACATGGCCGAGTGCATGCACTATGCCAGCGGCGGCAGGTTTCCCATCGTGATGATGAATGCAAACCGTTCGGTGGCGCTGCCCTGGAATATCTACGGAGACCAGAGGGACTCCCTGTCCTTGCTGGATTCGGGCTGGATCCAGGTCTATGTGGAGGATGCCCAGGAAAGCCTGGATATGGTGATCCAGGCCTATGCCATTGCAGAAAATCCAAAGGTTCTGACACCGGTGATGCTGAATCTGGACGGCTTTATCCTCACCCACACCTATGAACTGGTGGACGTACCTTCCATCGAAGAGGTGGATGAATTCCTGCCCCCATTTTCAACCCCCTTCAAAATGGATTTGAATGAGCCAAAGAACATGGGTTTCAGCTCAGGACCCGCGGACAATATGGAATTCAAGTACCAACAGCATAAGGCCGCCATGGCTTCCATCGAAGTGATCAAAGACGTGGACCGCAAATTCAAGGACAGGTTCGGAAGAGGCTATGGGGGCATGGTGGATGCTTACCGCTGTGAGGACGCGGACCTGGTGCTCATCTCCCTGGGCAGTGTCACCGGCACCTGCCGGGTGGTGGTGGACGAGCTGCGGGAAGAGGGCTGGAAGGTTGGCGTGCTGAAAATTCGTTTTATGAGGCCTTTCCCGGAAAGAGAGATCATGGAGCTGGCGGGCAGGGTCAAAGCAATCGGGGTGATTGACAGGGACATCTCCTTTGGCTATGAAGGCACCGTCTACACCAATGTGAATTCCGCCCTGGCCAAATCAAGAGCAGGAGCCTTCTCACTGAATTTTATCGCCGGCCTTGGAGGAAGGGATATATCGAGGCAGGATATCCGGAACATGTTTACCCGGCTGAAGGAAGGGCTTGAGGGACAGACGGAGGAGTATGTGGAATTTATAAACCTAGGGGTGGAAGTGGATGGATAGAACAGTTGAAAAGCCCGTCAATGCGCGGACGATCACGGAGGACGAGTTCTTTTACGGGCACAAGGCCTGTGCCGGCTGCGGCGGAAGCATCGCCGTAAGGCTGATACTGAAAGTGCTGGGAGAGCGGACCTTTACGGTGATTCCGGCAGGCTGCATGTCTGCCGTCGGATTTATCTACCCCCAGATGTGCTTTAGCAACAACGCCATTATATCCACCTTTCCTGGAACCGCCTCCATGATGTCGGGAATTGCGGCCGGCGCCAGGGCTCTTGGGCTCAAGGATTACCACGTGGTGGGCATTGCAGGCGACGGAGGCACGGCGGATATCGGGATACAGGCCCTGTCCGGAGCCATCGACCGGGGAGAGAAGGTCATCTACATCTGCTACGACAATGAAGCCTATATGAACACCGGCATACAGAAAAGCGGATTAACCCCCTATGGCGCAAGGACCACGACGACCCCGGCGGGAGAGAATATCCGGGGTTCCATCACCAGCAAAAAAAATATGTTTGAGATCGTGGTCGCCCATGGCATAGACTACGCCGCCACCGCCAGCATAGGATATGTTCAGGACTTCATGAACAAGATCAGCAAGGCGGGAAAGGTGGACGGCACCTCCTACATCCATGTGTTCGCCCCATGTCCTACCGGCTGGGGAACGCCCACCGACAGCGCCATTGACATCGGCAAAGAGGTGGTGGACAGCGGATTGTGGTACCTGGCGGAGTATGAAAAGGGAGAATTCCTTTTAAACCGGAATCCCAAGGAATTCACTCCGGTGGGGGAATATTTGAAGAAGCAGTCCCGCTTCAAGCATCTGAGGGATGAGGATATCGACAGGATCATCGGGGACCGCGACGAGAAATGGAAACGCATAAGGAAGAGCTGGCGGATTCCGTAAATCGCCCAAATTCTTACCCTGCATAATTATGCGGAATCCAGCGGTATACAATCCGGCTACAGCAGGATTTTCCAGAGAGTACCGGAATTGTATTCCGCCTCATTTTATGCTATATAGTTATAGGGGAAGCCGCTAGTTTAAACTATATAACATTTTTACGACATATCATTCGGATGAAGGTGCAAAAGTTGAGAGAATACAGGATCATAGACGCCCACGCACATATTTTCCCTGAAAAGATCGCGGAAAAAGCCGTGGAATCCATCAGCAACTATTATGGGGTGCCGATGGTGGGAAAAGGTACCGCTGAAGACTTACTGGAAAGAGGGGGCCAAATCGGCGCCGGCAAATACGTCGTCCATTCCACCGCCACCCGGGTGGAGCAGGTGGAATCCATCAACAATTTTATCGCCCAGGCCCAGTCGAAGCACCAGGAGTTTATCGGCTTCGGTACCCTGCACCCGGGCCTTCCGGACGTTGAGGCCGAATTAAACAGGGTCATTTCCCTGGGACTCAAAGGGATCAAGCTGCACCCGGACTTCCAGGACTTCAACATCGACGATGACAGCATGCTGCCCATCTACCGGGCGTTGGAAGGAAAGCTTCCCATCCTCATGCACATGGGGGACGAGGTGAGGACCTCCTCCAGGCCGGAGCGGCTGGCAAAAGTCATTGAAAGGTTTCCGAACCTTACGGTGATTGCGGCCCACCTGGGAGGCTACCAGATGTGGGGAGAATCCATGGAATACCTGGTGGGAAAAAATATCTACCTGGACACCTCCAGCTCTCTTTTTATCCTGGAGAAGGAAGAAGCCGTCCGGGTAATCCGGAAGCACGGCGTGGAGAAGGTGCTTTTCGGAACCGATTATCCCATGTGGGACCATGTGGAGGAACTGGAAAGGTTTCACCGGCTGGATCTGTCCGAAGAGGAAAAAGAGCTCATCCTGTGGAAGAACGCCGCCGGATTGTTGAAGCTGTAGTGGCACGATGTTAAATAGGCATTGTTTATTTCCAAAAGTCTTCAAAGCACCTCGCCTTTTTTCCATAAATAATGCCTTTTACTTAATAGAGGCAGATTAAACGCATTTATTCTAATATAAAAATATTTTCCATACTTATTGACAATCGCGGGGCCGTATTCTATAATAAATCCTATAAAACATATTTGAATACTAGGAAATGTTTGGTTGACCGGACAAACTGGAGGCTGAGATTTACATCCTGAAAAACAGGAGGTGGATCTGGGCCTTTTGTTTTTTGGTTCGCGTTGAGAAGCCAAATCCGGAGGTGATACGGTGGGGTTCAAAAACCAGGTGGTGGTAGTTACAGGCTCTTCAAGCGGAATCGGAAAGGAAATCGCCCTGGAATTTGCCCGTGAAGGTGCAAATGTCGTTGTCAACAGCAGGAATGAAGCAGAAGCACAAAAGACCGCAGAGGAGATTGCGGCGGAGGGTGGAAAGGCTGTCTGGGTTGTTGCGGATGTTACAAAAAGGGAACAGGTAAACCGTATGCTCCAAACCGCCGTCGACCAGTTCGGGAGAATTGATGTTCTGGTCAATAACGCCGGAGGGGACGGAGGTTCACGCTGGGTGGAGGATTTGGCGGAAGAGGACTGGGACCGGATTGTGGATTTGAATTTGAAGAGTGTATTTCTATGCTCCCAGGCGGTGATCGAGATCATGAGAAAACAGCAGTACGGGAGGATCGTCAACATCTCCTCCCAGGCAGGGAGGGCCATGTCCATCTTTGCGGGCGCCGCCTATACCAGCGCGAAAGCGGGCGTTATCGGTTTTACCCGGCATCTGGCCAGGGAACTGGCCCAGGACGGAATCAGCGTGAATGCGGTGGCGCCGGGCATTATCATGAGCGGAGACCGGTTTGCACAGCGCTGGCTTGCAAATGATGAGG
>JAFADI010000160.1 GCA_023424965.1 Bacillota bacterium | reverse complement strand
TCCGTCGATGCCGCCGGTGTGCCGCAGGCGGTGAAGCTTGCCAGTGCAAATACCAGTAATGTACAAATTGCTATCAAACGAACCAATTTCTTTCCACTTTTCATTTTTCATCCTCCTAAAAAATTTGTGATTTAGATTTTTACTTTTCCGTTTCCATGCTTTAAAACCTTGCCGTCCTCACGCTTTTCCCTTCCGCACCTCCCTTCGCCCGCAGGCCGGGCCTTTATTTTCTCCTGCGTCCTTCCAGCAGTACTGCAAGAATGATGATCAGGCCTTTCACCACCTGCTGAATGAAGGGGGATATGCCCAGGAGGTTGAGAAGGTTTGCAAGTATGGCGATGATGGCAGCACCGATCAGTGTGCCCGCCACGCCTCCCTCACCGCCCGTTGTGGCAGTTCCTCCGATGATGACCATGGCGATGGCGTCAAGCTCCAGGCCTGTACCGGCGGTGGGCTCTCCCACACTGAGCCTGGAGATATATACCAGGGCACAAAGTCCCGCAAGAAGTCCGTTGATTGCATACACACTATAGGTGATGAACTTTACTCCGATACCCGAAAGCCTTGCAGCTTCGGGGCAATCCCCCACCGCATATACATACCTGCCGTAAGGGGTGTATTTTAGAACCAGAAAAGCCACCATGAAAACCAGGGCGAAAACCCATACCGATACGGGAATTCCAAGCAGGCTCTGCCCCCCGAGAAAGTCAAACTTCACTCCCGTCTTGGTCCAACTGATGGGCTGCCCGTTGGCGATGATCATCGCCACTCCCCGCAAGGCCACATAGGTTCCCAGTGTCATGATGAAGGGAACGATTTTTCCCACGGTGACCCCGAGTCCGTTCAGGCTTCCCAGGGCAAGCCCGATGGCCAGACCCGTAATGACAATCATCAACTCAGGGGTTCCCATTTTCAGCAGGCTGGCGCACACCACCGCCACAACGCCCACCGTTGAGCCTACCGAAAGGTCGATTCCCCCGGTGAGTATTACAAAGGTCATACCGATGCTGACAATACCGGTGATGGATATCTGCCTCACTACGTTGATCAGGTTGTTGGACTGCAAAAAAGTAGGCGATGCCATGCTGGCAATGACAAACAACCCCACCAAAGCCCAAAATACACCGGATCGGCGGAATATGCGCTTCCATTGTACCGCAGCCGGCGCGCTGCTCTCTTTACTTACTGCTGTATTCATTTTTAGGCTCCTCCTTAGAACTTCCCTTGAATAATGCTTGCTTTTGATTTGTTTACATAAAATGTTAAAATAAGTCAACAATCGAACTACGGCCGTATTTCGAAGGTCTTTCTAATTTGTAACGCCCAACGGCGCTTTACATTTACATTCTAAGAAATACTCACCCCAAAGTATTTAGAATAAACCGCAATTTTTTATAACATTCCGATAAACCGTATATTTTTCCCCCTGCTTGCTTTATAGTTATAATGTGACAATTAAGCCATTGATTTTCTATAAGCCGTACAAGCGGCTCTGTGAAAGGTGTCGAGCCGTCAACCATGCAAAATTGTCCTTCTTCCGGCGCAACAGGACAGCGCCGTTGTTGCAGGGAAAATTGATTAATACTATAATTACATTATGTATACTATATAGTTCAGGGAAGAGCAGTTTAAACCAGCGGCTTCCTGTATAGGAGGCTGTGAAAAAAGCCATCCTATAGGTTTCGCTCCGCCGCGTGTGGTGCCCCACAAGCGGCCCGCGAAAAAGGCTGGCTACGTTTTTCACAGCCTCCTATAAAACGATATAAAATTGACTTTACATAGCAACGGATTTTTTATCAACCTACCGCCCGCTTTCTATTTTCGGGCCTGGGTGCCGGAACGGGGTGAAAGCTTGAAGCTCGACCGCAACTTTTTAAAAGTGCGAAGCATCCGCACAAAACTCATCGTGTATTTTCTTTCCCTCATACTGCTTCCCATGGTCACCCTGGGCATCATCGGCAGCCTTATATACAGCAGCAAAATCGAGGCCCAGACCACAAAGCACACAACGGATATGATCAGCCAGGTCAATAAGAATGTGGAATTTTATATCAACGGCATGGAAAAAACCATCGGCGTCCTGTCAAAAGAGCCGGCAATCTTTGACTTTCTCCGTCTGGACAGCCTCCACGAGTCCAGCCGGGTTGACTGTGAGTCGGAGGTCCGGAGAATCCTTCGATCCTTCAAGGATACCCATCCGGAAATTGCGGGGATACTGGTGGTAAGCAAAAACGACATCTATATAAGCAACGAGATCTACAGGATCACCCGGGATCCCCTTACGGTAGACAAGTGGTACAAGCTGGCCGTTGAAAATCCCAATGCCGTACAGCTTCTGAGCAAGCCTATCGGCAGGAATCTGTCCACGAGCCTCAATTACACCGCCGACGACGTGGTGTCCATCGCCAAAGCCGTAAAAGACCCTGCTACCGGTGAAATTCTAGGAGTTATCCTCATTGACATGACACTCAATACCATTAAGAAGATTATTTCGGACATCACGCTGGGAATCAGCGGCTTCATCTATATCATGGACTCCAACGGCGATGTGGTCTACGCCCCCGTGAATCCCATCGTATACAGGGTCAAGGACAAATGGCTTTCGGACCTGTCTGCCGGCAGCATTGAAAAGAAAATCAAGGAAGGCAGCTACAGGATCATTTTCAGCAAATCCCACTACACCCAATGGCGGACGGTGGGAGTATTCTCCCTGGACGAAGCCTTGAAGGAGGTCATGAGCATACGGTATTATTCCATGCTCATCGGCATCATCACCCTGGTGATGGCGGTGATCGCCTCCCTTTTCTTCACCTCCTCCATGGTAAAGCCTGTGAAGCGCCTGCAAAGGCTTATGAAAATTGCGGAAGGCGGGGATTTCAATGTCAGGTTTGAAAGCAGCGGCAATGACGAAATAAGCCAGCTGGGCAACAGCTTCAACACCATGCTGGGTGAAATCAAGAAGCTGGTGAACATGGTTTATATCGAGCAGAAAAGCAAGCGGGAGGCGGAGCTGAAAATTCTTCAGGCCCAGATTAAGCCCCATTTTCTGTATAACACCCTGGATACCATCCAATGGATGGCGCAGGCCCATAAGGCAAACGACATCGTGGAGATTATCGGCGCTCTGACCAACCTCTTCAGAATCGGCCTCAGCAAGGGCAAGGAAATGCTTTCAGTTGCCGAAGAGCTGGAACACGTCAAAAGCTATATGGTCATACAAAAGGCGCGGTACGAGGAAAAGGTGGATTACGACATCTGCTACGACGACAGCATCACCGGCTGCAAGGTTTTAAAGCTCATCCTCCAGCCCCTGGTGGAAAACGCCATTTACCACGGAATAAAAGCCAAGAGGGGCCAGGGCAAGATCTCCGTGAATGCTCAGAAAAAGGACGGCAAGCTGTGCTTTACCATATACGACAACGGCGCGGGCATTGATCCCGAAAGGCTGGCAGAAATCAACGGAATGCTGGATGGAAGCAGTCCTGTCCAGGGAAATCCGGGGTACGGCATTTTCAACGTCAATGAGAGAATACGCCTGTCCTTCGGTCCCGAATACGGCCTGAAGTTTTTCAGCACTCCCGGGGAAGGCACCACCGTGGAGGTATGGCATCCAATGATTGAAAGGTAGATGATGGGTTATGTTAAAAGTATTGATTGCAGACGATGAGCCCAAGATCCGCAGAGGCCTGCGGAATTTGCTGGAATGGGAGCAAATGGGCATGGAGGTGGTGGGTGAGGCGGAAGACGGAGAAATCGCCCTGGAAATGGTCCGGAGCCTGTCTCCGGATATCCTCCTGGTGGACATATGCATGCCTTTTCTCAACGGCCTGCAGCTGGTAGAGGAGGTCAAGACAGTGCTGTCCGACTGCAGGATCATCATTATTACCGGGCACGACGAGTTTGAATATGCCCAGAAGGCATTGAAGCTCCGGGTCTTCGACTATATCATGAAGCCCGTTTCCAGGGACCAGCTGCATTCGGTGATCCTGAACGCCAAAAACGAATTGCTGGAGGCCCGGGAGCAGAATAAGTATGTGACCTGGGCCAACCGCGAGTTAAACAGGCACTTCCCGGTACTGCGGGAGCGTTTTCTGAACGACTTTGTCAACAACCACCTGACCCACCTGGAGACTGAGGAGCAAATGGACTTTTTGGGAATCAACCTGACACAGGACAGCGGCGTCATTCTGGTAAAACTTCTTGAAAGACCCAGCATCGACGAGGTTAAAAAGGAGTGGGACCGACATTTGCTCCTTTTCGCCATGCAGAACATCTTTGAAGAGCTGCTGCAGGAATGGCAGGGAACCGTCTTTAAAGACAACAAGAGCAACCTCGTTGCCATAACCCCCATAAAGCAGTTGTCCCAGTGGATGGAGCTGGGCCATAAATTCGAAGCCGCGGTGGACAAATACCTGGGCCAGTCCATCATTGTCTGTCAGGAAGAAGTGTCGGGCGGAGTATACGGTATTCCCGTCACCTATGAAAAGCTGGTGAATGAAATCAACGAGAAAGGCAACTTCTCTCCCGTCATCCTGCTGGCACAAAAATATATCGAGGAAAACTATCACAAGGAAAACCTGTCCCTGCAGGAGGTGGCGGAGGTACTGAAGCTCAGTCCCACCTACCTGAGCAGGCTTCTTAAAAATAACGTAGGCCATACCTTTATCGACCTGCTGACAAAAATAAGGATCAACATGGCGATAAAGCTGATGAACGACCCTACCATGAAAATTTACGAGGTGGCGGAGCGTGTGGGCTATAGCACCCAGCACTACTTCAGTACCGCCTTCAAAAAGGTGCTGGGGGTATCTCCCCTGGAGTACAGGAAAGGGGGCCTGAAATAATTGTCCGCAAATTCCAGGCTGAAGAAAAAAACATTCCTTTTTCTGCTCGGTGCGGCGGTTCTTTCCCTGGTGCTCTCGTCCTGCGGACCTGGTTCTCATTCCGCCGGGGAAGAGGATCAGGTAAAATACCTCATCGGCATGTCCCAGGCCAATCTTTCCGAACCCTGGAGGGTTGTGATGAACGAGGAAATAAAGGAAGAGGCATTAAAGTATAGAGATGTGCGGATCATTTTTACCGATGCGGCCCAGGACAGCTTAAAACAGATCCGGGACATTGAAAACCTGCTGGGGCAGGGAATCGACCTGCTGATGGTCTCTCCGAACGATGAAAAGCTCCTGGCTCCCGTCATTGCCAGGGCCAACCGCCAGATTCCGGTCATCGTCCTGGACAGGGAACTGGAGGGCGGCAACTACACCCTCTACATCGGCGCCGACAATAAAAAAATCGGCACCGAGGCCGGAGAACTGGTATACCAACTGCTGGGCGACAAGGGAGGAAACGTCATCGAAGTTCAGGGGCTGGAGGGTTCTCCCCCCGTAATACAGCGGAGTGAAGGCTTCCGGGAGTCCATCTCCCGTCATCCCAGCATAAAAATCGTCGACACCATTGTTGCCAACTGGATGCGCGACAGGACCGAGGACATTTTGAAGGAGCTGTATACCCGGTATCCCAATGTGGACGTAATCTTTGCCCACAACGACGCCATGGCCCTGGGAGCCCATATCGCCGCCCAGAAGATGAGGGTAAAAAACATAAAGTTCATCGGTGTAGACGGCCTCCCCGGTCCCTCCGGCGGCATTGAACTGGTGAAGACGGGTATTCTGGAGGGTACCTTTACCAACACCTTCGGAGGAAAAGACGCCCTTCAGTACGCCATAAGAATTTTGAACAAGGAAAAGGACCTTCCCAAAAAGGTGACGCTCAAAAGCCGGATATTGACCCGGCAGACCCTCAATCCATGATCAGGGAGGTATTTTATGAAAAACCGCAGGCCTGCTAAAAATTATAAAATCATGCTTCCCCTGCTGTTAGTCCTGTCTTCCCTTCTCCAGGCCTGCTCGGGAACTGCATCTCCCGAAGGCGCATCCCTCAAGGCGGGAGAAGACCTTACCAGCATGCGGCAGGAAGCGGAGGCCCAGCAGCAAAAAATCCAGAAGGGCCGCTTTCTCATCGGCGCCTCCCAGACCAATTTTGCCGAGCCCTGGCGTGCCGTGGCCAACGACCAGTTAAAGTCCGCTGCGGCCAAATATCCCGAGCTGGAGCTGGTCATTTCCGACGGAGCCCAGGACAACAACCGGCAGATTTCCGATATTGAAGGCTTTATACAGAAAAATGTAGATCTGCTGATGGTCTCTCCCAACGAAGCCAAGCCCCTTACCGATGTGGTCACAAAGGCTTATAACTCGGGGATTCCCGTAATCCTGATGGACAGGAAAATTGAAGGGGACAGCTATACCCAGTACATCGGAGCCGACAATGTCATGATCGGCCGGAAATGCGGCGAATGGGCCGCTGCCTATCTGGGGGAAAAAGGCGGAAACATCGTGGAGATCATGGGCTCCATCGGCACTTCCGCACAAAAGGAACGGCATGAGGGTTTTCTGCAGGGCCTCTCCAAAAATCCCAGAGCAAAAATCATTGATTCCCAGAGTAGCGATTGGCTGAGGGACAAGGCCATCGTGGTCATGGAACAGATGCTGAAGGCTCACGAAAAAATCGATCTGGTGTTTTCCCACAATGATCCCGGTGCCGAAGGGGCCTACACCTCCGCCAAAAATTCCGGCAGGGCCCAGGAAATGAAATTTATGGGCATCGACGCCCTTCCTACTCCCGATGGCGGAATCATGAGCGTACTGGAGGGCAGGATCGACGTAACCTACCTCTATCCCACAGGCTCAAAGGAAGCGGTGGAAAGCGCCTACAAGCTGCTGGTGAAGAAGGAACCGCTGCAGAAGGTTATCATGCTGGATACCGTGGAGATAACCAAGGAAAACGCCCGTCAGGTTTACGAGCAGTTGAAGTGATGCGAAATGATGCGGGGACAGTCCTCAACTTCCATCTGTTTTCAGGAACCGGTACCGGCCGCCATTGCTGCTTGCACCGGCATTCTCCTGTCATAAAGTTGAGGACTGTCCCCCTATTCGTTGCAGGTTTTCTTAAACAAAGCGATGGTTTCCTTCATTTTGGGAATGTCCTGGTGGAGCTTCAGTACGGTGCTTCCCACAAAGACGCCGTCCGCTCCGGCCTCCCTGGCCATTCGAATGTCCTCGGGCGTATAGATGCCCACCCCGCAATAAATCTCCCGCTGTATTCCCAGGCTTTTCAAATGGTCGATGCAGTGCTTCAGCGTAGGGAAATTGGGATTGATGTTGTTGGTGGTGGGCTTTGCCTGCATGTAGACAAAGCCGTTGGAGGTCAATGCCGACCGGATCTCCTCTTCGTCCATATGGAACTGGACATAACAGGATATTTTAATCCCCTTTTTGATCAGGCTGCTCTTCACTTCTTCGTTATGAGAGCCTACATAGATGAGATCCCGCAGGTCATTCTCGGTACAAAAACGGCCAAACCCTTCGGCGCCGATTTCCAGAATAGTATTTTCATAGGCGAGCAGGATGAATTTTGTGCCGGGATGGCTTTTTTTGATCCGGACAATTCCCTCCATATACCTGCCGTAGTCATTGCAGGAAGCGAGAGCTTCCTTCATGCGGTTTGCGATGTATTCGCCCTCCAGATAAGGATTGGAAGACGGAAAATCCACTTCGATAATATCACAGCCGGCCTGAATGTAATTTTCAGCCATGGCAAAGCTTGCATCAATGGTTGGATATCCATTGGACAAATAGCATATCAGTTTCATGCGAACCCCCTTGTTCGTGCCATAGATCGCTTGCAGTATTTGTTAGATCAACTGCCGCCGATTATGCATCATAAATTTCTATAAAAAGTTCCTTTAGCTGTTCCATGGTGGGAATGACGGGATTGGTTTTGGTGCATCCGTCCTGCAGCGCCATCTCCGCCATGGCTTCCAGCTTTGCCATGTATTCTTCTTTCTCCGGTATCAACGCCTTGATATGGGAGGGGATTCCGATGGTCCCATTCAGGTCCTTCACCACCGTAACCAGGTCCTCTTCCCCCAGCTCCTTTGCCAGTTGGAAATAGGCTTCTTTTGCAGCTTCCTCCCGCTGATTGAATTTCATCACATGGGGAAGAATCACCGCGTCGGCCAATCCGTGGGAAACACCGAAGAGGCTGCCCAGGGTATGGGCCATTGAATGGACGATCCCCAGGGAAACATTGGTGAAAGCCAGCCCTGCGGCCATAGAGGCATTCAGCATGTTTTCACGGCACTCCATATCCTCACCGTGGGCATAGGCCCTGGGAAGGTTGGTAATGATATCCTTTGCCGCTTTCCCGGCCAGGATGCCGCTGAGGTAATTGGCCCTTCTCGACACCAGAGCCTCCAGCGCGTGGGTCAGCGCATCCATGCCTGTTTCCGCCGTGATTTTGGGCGGCATGGTGACGGTGACCGCGGGATCGCAGATTGCCACATCCGGCATCATTTCCATGTTGCCGATGCCATATTTGATGTGGGTGGCATCGTCGGTGATCACCACTGAACGGCTCACCTCGCTGGCGGTCCCGCTGGTGGAAGGGATGCACACCAGAATGGCCTTGTTCCTCAGTTTCGGGATGGGGTTGGGGGGCACGATATCCTGAAGTGTAGTCAGCTCCGGATGTTCATAGTACACCCACATGGCTTTTGCGGCATCCATTGCCGATCCGCCGCCCAACCCGATGATGATGTCGGGCTGGTACAGCAGCATCGCCTGGGCGCCTTTATATACGGTACTGAACAGCGGGTCCGGCTCCACACCTTCAAATACGCTGCTTTCAATTCCTGCCTCGTTCAAATAGTCCGCCGCTTTTTGCAAAACGCCGCTTTTTTTCATGCTGGAACCGCCGGTTACAATAAAGGCCCTTTTGCCCTGCAGTGACTTCAAGTGTGCCAGGGAGCCTTCTCCGAACATCAACTGGCTTCCGGCAAGCTTCATTGGTCTCATCATAGTTATCAATCCTTTGTCCGTTTATTCTTCATTTCGTTGCAGCATTGCTACCCCGGCATCACACCTGCGGGTTCCGCGCCTCCAGCAGCTCTTTGCACAGTTCCAGGGAAATGGGGTTTTCCAGAATTCCGCCCACTTTCAGGCTGGACCCCACGATGGCGCCATCTGCGATCTTCATCTGTTCTTTGATGTTGGCGGTTTTCACGCCGCTGCCGGCAATAACAGGCAGTTTGGTCACCTGCTTCACCCTTTTGATCATTTCAATGGGGGTCTCCGCACCGATATGGGTCCCTGTGACAATGATGGCGTCCGCGCCGCAGGCTTCGGCAGCCTTTGCCGAGTCCTCAACCGTCACGTGGGGGAGCAGCATATGGGTGTGCTTCACCTGGATATCCGCCAGTATTTTGACATGAGTGGCGTCGAGATTTTTCCTGAATTTCAGAGCCTCCCTGGCACAGGGCTGGATAATGCCTCCAAAGAACTCAACGGTATCCACGAATACGGGGATCCGGATGAAATCCGCATCCACTGCCTTTGCAATGGAGAAAGCCGTGGCATAGTCGTTCATTGCGGCGTCAATCCCAATGGGAATGCTGACGTTCTGCGCCACAACGGCACTGATGGCCGCAAGGGCGCAGGACTGTTCGATATCCAGCGTGGTGCCGAAGGTCGCATCCCCCATGTTCTCAATGATGATGGCATCCATTCCCGCCTTTTCCAGCGTTATGGCATCCTCTACCGCCTGGCTGGTCACTTTCTTCATGTCTCCGCAGAAATTCGGCGTTCCGGGCAGTGCAAGACAATGCACCATTCCGATGATCGGTTTTTTATTGTCAAAATTCAGTCCCTTCATTTCACATTCACCTCTCCATCGTAAATTACCAGCCCTTCCAGAGCGATTCTGCACAAATCCTCCTCGGACTGCTTTCTTTCCTCACCCTTCAGAAAATCCTTCAGATTCTCCAGAACGGTTGTCATTGTGACGATACAGCCTTTGATCCCCATCAGGTTTGCCAGTACCAGCATACAGCTGGATTCCATGTCCACTGCCGAAATATTGTATTTCTTCAATGCGGTAAAGGTTTCCCCCATATCCCTCTGCATCTTTGCAGACAGGCGGGAATCCCTCATCTGGCTGTAAAAACCGTCCAGGGTGCAGGTGATTCCATTGACATACTGTCTTCCATTCTCCAGGGTGCTTTTGTTCATGCAGCGGACCAGGTCGTAATCGGCAACGGCGGGAAAGGAAGCCGGCACATAGGTCTTACTGGTGGCTTCCTCCCGCATGGCTCCCGTGGGGATGATGAGCTTTCCCAGAAGGTCATCCTTCAGTCCCATGGTGGTGCCCATCCGCACGGCCACCTCCATTCCGCACTGGTACATTTCCTCCATGGCGATGGCCGCGGAGGGGGCTCCTATCCCCGTAGAGGTGACGGTAATCCGGACGCCCTTGTAATAGCCGGTATAGGTATTGAATTCCCTGGCAAAAGCGATGTGCTGCACCTGCTCCAGCTGCCCGGCCACTGTCTCCACCCGCCAGGGATCTCCGGAAAACAGCACGTATTTGGCAATATCCTTTTCCTGTGTTTTTGTATATAACGTCTCCATTTTGGTATCACTCATCTCCCTTGACAAATTGGTCAAAACGGTGTAAAAATTCTTTTTCGTCAGGGGCGTTGGTGGTGCAGCCCGTCTTTTCAATAATGAAGGAAGACAAAACACTGCCCATGCTGCAGCAATCCCGGATTTCCCTGCCGTGGAAATAGCCGTAAAGGAAGCCTGCCATGAAGGCGTCTCCCGAACCGGTGGTGTCCACCACCCTGCCGAATTCCGCTGCTGCAATCTGCCCGGATACAACGCCCTCTCCGGTTTTATGATAATAGACACTGCCCCGCTTTCCCAGGGTGGTCACAATGATTTCCGCATTTGCTTTTTCAAACAGCCCGGTAATGTGGTCCAGGCCCAAAATCCGCTGTATTTCGCCTTGCTCCCCTTCATTGCAGAAAATAATCCTGCTGGTGAGGAGGATCTCTTTGAAAAATTCCCCGGGGAAGGCGTTGAAATCACATTTCATGCCAAAGACCAGAGGCAGCTTTGCCTCTTTGCACTGCCTGAAGAATTCTACATTGTCCTCATAGGACCCCACGGTCAGAACACCTACGCGGGCCGTCCGGAAAAAATCCGCCTTCATCTCCCCCGCATATTTTCCGTCCATGGCCCCGGGATAAAAAATCGTCACGTGGTTGTTTTCCGAGTCTGCAATGAGATAACAGTTGGAGGTGGTCTCACCGGGGACGATCTTCACCCCTTCCATGCAGACCCCTGCCTTTTTCAGGTATTCATAAAATCCCGTCTCGATATAATCCTCTTCTCCCACCCGTATCAGCGGAAGCACCTTCCTGTCCAGCTTCGCCAGCAGGTAGGCAATGTTGGTGGAGCAGCCCCCGTATCGAATCTTTGCATTGTCACTGTTCTGGACCAGGGAAGTATACCCGTACCGCAGGGGCGTACCCGTCCGGATAATTCTGTCCAGGCTCACATAGCCGTTGATCACCGCATCATATTTCACCGGGAAATCCCCCCTTCTCCAGAATCTCAAAGAGCTCTCCGGAAGTGACCACCTTGCCCAGGTACTTTTGGATGTCCTCGAGATGGACCTGATTGACGGTTTCGTCATTGGTGGCCACGCAATCGGACACTACTACCGGCAGATAGTCCAGATTATAGGCGTCTGTGACGGTGGCCCTTATGCAGCAGTTTGTCTTGGTGCCGGTGATGATGAGATATTTAATGTTGTTTTCCCTCAGGACCATGTCCAGATCCGTGCCCACAAAGCCGCTGTACCGCCTTTTTTTGATCACATAATCTTTTTCCTCATCCACTTCCAGCAAGGGGTCGATTTCGTCTCCCCCCGTTCCCTCAATGCAATTGGGCCGCATGTTGATCAGATTCTTGTCAAACTTGCCCTTTCTGTAACTGTGCCGCAGGAATATGACAAGGATATCCCGCCTCCGGCACTCCTCCAGAACCTTCTTAATCCTCGGCAGGATTTCCAGGTTCCGGGGGTAAAACACCCGTCCGTCCGGATGGGTGAAATCCCTGACCATATCAACAATAATAAGTGCAGTCTGATTATTCAAGTTTGAACCCCCTTATCTTTGTGCGGCGTCTCTCCACTGCGGAAACGGCAAACAATACGATGACAATCATCAGGTAGGGCACCATCTCAAAGAGCCCGGAAACCGGCCCCGCAAACAGCGCCAGATTGATGGCCAGCGATTTCGCCAGTCCGAAGATGATTGCGTAAATGCTCGATTTTAAAGGTCTGGCTCCTCCGCAGTAGATGGCCGCGATGGCGATAAAACCTCTGCCTGCCGTCATATTGTTGGTGAACAGCGCCATCCTCTCCACCGCCAGGTTTGCTCCCGCCAGCGCACAGAGCACCGCGCCGATCAGCACGGCAATATATTTGATCCTGTCGCTGTTGATCCCCACCGACTTGGCGGCTTCTTCACTTTCTCCCACCACCCGGACATAGACGCCGAACTTTGTGTGGTACATCACTACCGCCACAACAAGGATGAGGAGGAAACTGAGATAGGTGATGAGCGTATGTCCGCTCAAAAGGCTGCCGATGACAGGAATATCCTTAATGAAAGGCAGATTGATCTTCAGGCCTGTCACATTCACCACCGGACTGACATTGATGTTTGCCATCTGCATATATTTCAGGACAAAAGAGCTGAGAGCCAGAACAAATATATTGATGCCGAAACCGGTGATAATAAAGTTGCTCTTCAGGGTAATGCCGAAAAAGGAGAAGATCAGCCCCAGTACCAGCGTGCACAAAACGCTTAACAGAATCCCAGCCCACAAATTCCCCGTTACCAGGACAAAGAGCGTGCTGCTGAAGGCGCCCATGAGCATCATTCCCTCCAGCCCGATGTTTAGCACATTGGCCTTGTGTGCAAACAAGCCGCCCAGCACGGCCAGGATCAGGGGTGCACTGTGATAGATCATGTCATATAAAATGTTACTCAATAGGTTCATGATGGTTTACCTCTCTCCCGTTTTTTCCCGGAACCTTTTCAGCCTGCCCGCCAGATCAAACTGTCCGCTGAAAAACTTTACCGAAAGCATGAGGATCAGAATGCCCTGGATAACACCGACAATGTCCTTTGGTACATTCGTAAAAACGCTGATATAATCGCTTCCCGTTTTCAGGGCGGCATAGAATACCGCTGCGATGAGAATTCCCACCGGATTGTGGTTTCCCAGCAGCGCGATCAGCATGCCGTCCCAGCCCAGACCCGGACTGCCTGAAAAATCCAGCGTGAACCGATATTTTTCGCTCATGAGGAAGCCTGCTCCGGCCAGGCCGCTGATTGCTCCGCTGATCAGCATGATGATGATGATCTTCCTGCCCACCTTCATCCCGGTAGCCTCTGAGAATTCGGGGTTTTTACCGATCGCCGTCACTTCGTAGCCCAGCTTTGAATGTTTGAAGACCACGTACATGATCCCAAAAACAATCAGTGAAATAAAGAAGAACAGCGTCAGGTTGGAGTTGAACAGCTTCTTGAACATGGCGCTTTCCAAAATGGGATAGGTGGATACATAACCGGAAGACGGGTCTTTGAACACACCCTGGGACAGAAATTTGACGATCTCCATCACCACATAATTGAGCATCAGCGTAACCACCATTTCGTTTACGTGGAAATAGGCCTTGAGCAAAGCGGGAATCAGTGCAAACAGCATGCCCACCACGATTCCCGTCAGCACACACAGGGCGATGTGGAGCAGGGGCGGAAGCCCTTTCACGCTGAAACCTACTACCCCGGCAAAAAAAGCTCCCAGCACCGCCTGTCCTTCCACACCCATATTGAAAATATTGGCCTTAAAGGTAATTGCGATTGCAAGCCCTGTCAGGATCAAGGGTGCTGCAAAATGCAGGGTCTTTAACAGTCCGTCCGCACTGAAAAGGGACTTTTGGAGCATGATGCCATAGGTCAGAAAAGGATTCTCCCCGATTGCGCCGATGACGATCCCACCCAGAAAAAGAGCGCTGACTACCGGAAATAAAACATTGTATATACTTTTTAGAATCCCGTTGCTTTTTTTCATAATTCCCCTCTTATTCTGCGGCCAGCCCCGCCATCATCAGTCCGATCTGCGCGCTGTCGGCATTTTTTCCCGCCACTTCTCCGACGATTCTCCCTTTATACATAACGATGATTCGATCGCTGAGGTTCATAACTTCACTGAGCTCACTGGAAACAAGCAGTATTGCCTTGTTTTGGTCCCTCAGCTCCAGAATCTTCTTATGGATAAATTCGATGGACCCAATGTCCACACCCCGTGTAGGCTGGCTGACGATGAGCATCCTGGGGTCGGAATCAAATTCCCTCGCCACAACAATCTTTTGTGCATTTCCCCCGGACAGTTGGGAAACATTGCCCTCCCGTTCCGCTATCCGGATGTCGTATTTTTCAATGAGCTGATTGCTCACCTTCTCAATTTCCCTCTTTTGCAGGATGCCGTTTTTACAGAGCTTCCGGCTTTGATGATAGCCGGCGATGAGATTGTCCGAAATGCTCATATCCCTGCACAGGCCTTGGGCATACCGGTCTTCGGGAACAATACCGATGCCGGCGGCCCGGAGCTCACCGGGCCATTTGTTGGTGATATCCGTACCGTCAATGGTGACGGTGCCTTCCGTTGCTTCCATCAGTCCGGAGAGTACCTTTACCAGCTCACTCTGCCCGTTGCCTTCCACACCTGCCACTCCCAGGATCTCACCGGAGTTTATGCCAAAAGACAGGTTCTCCAGTACCTTTTTGCCAAAGTTGTTTTCCGTACACAAATTCTTTACGGAGTAAACCTTTTTACTCCCGCTGCTGTCCTTTTCCTGCTTGCTGACATTGAGGATGACCTCGCGGCCCACCATCAATCTGGCGATCTCCCCTGCGTTGGTCTCGCTGGTAGCCATGCTGCCCACCACTTTGCCGCGCTTGATGACCACCACCTGGTCGCTCACCTCGATAACCTCCCTGAGCTTATGGGTGATCAATATGATGGTCTTCCCTTGCTTTTTCAGTTCCTTGAAGCTCACCAGCAGGTCGTCCACCTCCTGAGGTGTCAGAACCGCCGTGGGCTCATCAAAAATCAGGATATCTACATTGCGGTAGAGCATCTTGAGGATTTCCACCCGTTGTTTGGCTCCGATGGAGATGTTCTCAACCCTGTCCTCTGCATTCAGGTCGAATTTGTAGTCCTCAATCAGCTTTTGCACCGCTTTTCTCTCCTGCCTGCGGTCGATCAGAGGGCTTTTGAAGCCGGACCCTCCGAAAATTTTTATGTTTTTACTGATCTCCGCACCCAGAAGAATATTCTCAAAAACAGTCAGGCTGGGCACCAGCTTGAAATGCTGGTGCACCATGCCCAATCCGCAGTTTATTGCGTCCAGTGAGGATTTGAAGGATACCGGGTTTCCCCCCACCTTGATTTCACCGCTGGTGGGGCGCTGAAGGCCGAAGAACATATTCATCAGCGTCGTTTTCCCCGCCCCGTTTTCGCCTACAATTGCGGTAATTTCCCCTTTGCCGATGGCAATATTAATGTCTTCGTTAGCAACAAAATCACCGTATTTTTTTGTCAAATGAATGGTCTCTATTGCGTACATATTTACCGCCTCAATCGTTTGGCATATTGAGATTGGCCAGTTTGGACTTATCAAAGCTTTCCCCTGCCTGAGCATTGGTCACTTTGATTTCGCCGCTTGCAATCTTTCCGGAAATCGTTTTGAGTTCTGCTTTGATTTCATCCCATTTGGCCTTGCCGCCGTCTGCAATCTTTCCTTCAATGACGCTCAGGTCGGTAATTCCGGTTGCGCCGGAAGCCAGATTGTAGCTCAGCACCTGCCCGGCCACCTTGTCCATGGTTTTCTCCTTGAAATGCTTGGATATTTCATAGACAGGAACTTCCGTATTCTTCAAAACGCTGGTCAATACATACCCCGGCTGGTTTGCGTCCTTGTTGGCGTCAACTTCTATCGCCAGCTTCTTCACTTCTTTTGCCTTGGCCGTTACGCCGTCACCCACCGAGCCTGCCACCGCATATACAATGTTGGCTCCGTCGGAATAGTAGGTGTTCGCCTTGGCAGCACCCGCCGCCGAATCGGTAAAGCCGGCGTTGTAATCGCTGTAGAAGGTATATTTCACGCCCAGTTCCTTGGCCACATAGTTGATACCTTCCGCATAGCCATAGCCGAATACCGTAATACCGTTTGATTTGGTTCCGCCCAGGAAGCCGACTTTTCTTCCCGCATCCCCTGCCGTGAGGGCATAGTCCGACGAGTTGAACAGCGTGGAGGCATTTTCATTGACAAGTGCGCTTAAGGCCCCTGCTATGAAGGAAGCTTCATGTACATCAAACAAAACGGATATGACATTTTTGTGCTTGACGCTGCCGTCGTCATTTACATTGGGATTGTCATTGAAGATGACAAAGGTGGTATCGGGATATTGCTCCGCAATGGGCTTGTTTCCGCCTACTCCCTTGATCAGTGCGTCAAAGTTGTACTCCAGGCTGAAAATCAGTTTGTAACCGGCTCCCGCCAACTGGGACAGGCTTCCGGGAACGTCGGAGGTTTCCACTACCTTGTAATTGATGCCCAGGTCTTTTTTCACCTTTTCCAGGCCTGCCACCGCCGATTGGTTATAGCCCTTGTCATTGGGTCCTGCGGCAGACGTAATCAATGCAATTCCCAAATCATTCTTTTGTCCGGAACAGCCTGTAAAAGCCATTAATGCCAATATCGCCAGTGCGAGAATGAATGATAAACTCCTAGCAAATTTAATTTTTCCCATTTTCGACCACTCCTCTGATACAGTTTTTAAATAAATTTTACATTTGGTGGGGGCCCTCGTCGCGACCTTAAGGCTCCCGTTATAAAAAACCACTTCTCAAGCCCTTTCAGGGTACAAAAAACTAAGCCGTGGTTAATCATACAAAAAATAAACCTGGCATATAACGGCACTGTCCTATAAACTTGTTGCAGCCTTCTATGGATGAACCTGATTGATATAGAATTTGAACTTGTCGGAGCGGTAGAAGCTCTTAAAGGTCTCTACCGGCATTTCCCTTCCGTTCACCAGTCCATAGGTCACTGCCCGGAACAAAAGAATCGGGTCCCCTTCCTTGATCTGCAGCTCTCTTGCGACCTCATCGACTGCCAATACCGCCTCAATGGTACGGGTTGCTTTTGTTATTTTGGTGTTATACTTGTTCTCCAATACGCGATAGATGGAATCTGCGCCGAAATCATGGGTTTCAATGGCGGGAAATGTCTTGCAGGGCAAATAGGTGGTCGTCAGATTGATGGGGTCATTGTTGGCATAATACACCCTTTTTACCATGAATACCTTGTCCCCGCTGGTGAGTTGGAGCTTTTTTATTTTCGGCGTGTCCGCCTCCATCACTTCCGCTTTCAGAAGCCTTTTGGACGGAGTCATTCCCAGCTTGATAATATCCTGCGTACAACTGGTAATAGAGATCAGGTCCTGATCAAAGGTATCCTTTTTTACAAAAGTACCTTTTCCCTGTATACGGTAGAGATAGCCTTCATTGACCAGATCATCAATAGCTTTTTTTGCTGTGATCCTGCTGATTCCAAAGCTGGCCGTCAGTTCACGTTCGCTGGGAATCATTCCGTCAGGGCCTATTTCCTCATTGTTGATCATCTCTACTATTTTTTGCTTTACCAGATAATATTTTGGCAGCATCCCTATCATAAAGGTCCCCCTAATTGAATATCCCGGGATTTACCCGGAGTTTTCCGAAAAAACCTCTCGAACATCACATGTTAACATATTGTCATGTTGATATGTCCAGTTTTATGTTAATACACTCTGGCTTAAAAGTCAATGTGAAATCGAGGATTTTGGGCTGAAATTTTTATTGGCTGGACTGCCAATGGTTGGCAAACCCACATGAGAGGGGACAGTTCTCAACTTTACACGCACCGATTGCTGTCGACAAGTTGAGAACTGTCCCCTATTTTTTAAGGCTCTCCTTGTAGGCCAGGGGGGACATGCCGGTGTGCTTTTTAAAAATGCGGCTGAAATAGTGGGGGTTATCGTAGCCCACCTTCTCTCCCACTTCCGAGGCTTTTGCATCCTGTTCCCCCAGCATCAGCTTCGCTTTCTCCATGCGCCTGTCCGTCAGGTATTCCATAAAGCTCCGGCCCATCTCATTGCTGAACAGCCGGCTCAGGTAGTTGGGACTCACATAAACCTTCTCCGCGATTTTCTCCAGGGTGACGGTTTCGTTAAAATGGGCGTCGATATACTGTACCGCCGTCTCAATGATCTTTTTCGCCTTCAGGACCCTGGTGTTCAAAATCGTTGCGGCAATAGCCTCAAACACCGACAGTACCCACTTTTTGGCCTCCTCAAAGGTTTTGTATTTTTTGATTTCATCGTAATAGGCCAGTTCTTTCCCCAGAGCCTCCTTGAGCTCGATGCCGTATTCGCTGAGCACCCTGGAGGCCAGTGCCACAAGCTCGATGAGGGCTTTATAAAAGTCCTCGCTCCTCAGGTAGCCGCACTGTCCTATTCTTAAAAACATGCCGTCGATGGTCTCAAAAAGGCGCTTCCTGTCTCCCACCCGGAGGGACGAAATGATGACCCTTTCATCTTCGATCTCCAGGGTAAAGCTGCCGGCGGCGCAGTCGGAAACTTCATCGATGTGGATAATGCTTCCCTTCCCCAGGAAAAGCTTATGCCCCAGCGCCTTCTTGGCATCCTCATAGCAGGCGCGCACCCGTTCCAGACCGTTGTTCCCATTGCTCAGCCCCATGCTCACGGTGATCTTCAGGTGCTGCCGGATATTCCTTTCGATTTCCTCACACATCCTGTTGAAGTCAGCTTTGTTCTGTTGGGCGGCCAGGGTGTCATCAAAATAGTAAAGGACCACGCACTCCTCGTATTTGCTTTCAAAGCATATCCCCCGGCCCTGAACCAGCTCCTCGGCAATGTTCATGACACTGAATTTCAGAAGCAGCCTTTCTTCTTCGTTCCCATCTTCACAAAGCAGGGGCAGTTCGTCGATCTCAATCACCGCCAGGGCAAATTCACCGGGCTTTATATCGATTTCCGCAAATTCCAGCCGGTTTAAGACCCTCTCCGCATTTGTAAACCCGAAGAGCAGCTCGTTGAGGTACCTGTATTTTAACAGCGGCAGGCTTACATTCAACTGCCTCCGTATTTTTGCATAAAATTCCTTCCGCTCGCTCCCCGCCCGGACTTCCTCCAAGGC
>JAFADI010000104.1 GCA_023424965.1 Bacillota bacterium | reverse complement strand
CCCCCCTGGGAATTTCTATAGTAATCCAGGTCCTGCAGCACTTCCTCCATTACCGCTTCAACATCCATTTTCTTTCCCGACATGACAAGCGCATTGGGGAAGCACACCTCCGCACATTTCCCGCAGTTTATACACAATTCCCTCCGGAACAAATGCCCGCCTTCCGCCTGACTGTGGGCTCCTACCGGACATGCCGCCACACATCTGAGGCAGCCGATACAATTTTCAGCGTAATAATGGAGCTGCGGCATGGCATTGATCGTCTCAGGATTATGACACCAGGCACAGGCCATGTTGCATCCCTTGAGGAATACCGTCGTCCTTATCCCCGGACCGTCATGCAGTGAAAACCTCTGAATGTCCGTAACTATTCCATCCATCTTTTTCCTCCCACTCAACGTTATAATTTGGCGGTTTCCGGAGTTGTACCGATTGCGCAGCATAAAAGGGCTTCCTGCGTTGCTTCTTCCCTGCCGAATTCGCCGGTTATTTTTCCGTTCTTCATGACATAGACCCTGTCGCACATGCTCAGGATTTCACACATTTCAGAGGACATCATAATAATCGCAAGCCCCGCTTGCGCAAGCCTGTCAAGGATGCCGTAAATTTCAGCCTTTGCACCCACGTCGATCCCCCGGGTAGGCTCATCGATGATAAGCACCTTGAGGTCATCCTTCAGCAGCCACCTGGCTACAATGACCTTTTGCTGGTTGCCCCCGCTCAAATTTACAATGAGCTGGTGGAGTCCGGGCGTTTTTACTTTCAAATCCCCGATCATCGTTTCAACCCTTTTTTGTTCCAATTCGCCTTTCACCGAAGCAAGCTTTGTAAACTGCCTGATGGTCGAAATCGTCATGTTTTTCCTCACACAAAGGTTGGGGAAAATCCCCTCATCCTTTCTGCTTTCGGGCACCATGCCCAAACCGCACTTAACGGCGGAACGGGTGGAATCGGGAGGGATTCTTTTCCCATCGATCCGTATTTCACCGTTTAATCTTTCATCCGCACCGAACAACGCTCTGGCCAGTTCAGTGCGTCCGGCTCCCATAAGTCCTGAAAATCCTACGATCTCTCCTTTTCTTACATGGAAGGTAATGTCCTTGACATATTCTGTTGTAAACCCATTGACCTCAAGAACCTTAACCCCTATTTTTGATTGGGTCTTGGGGTACATGTCGCACAGATTTCTACCCACCATCATGGAAATGAGCTTATCCGTATTTAAATTTTCTGTCCTTTCTGTTCCCACATATTCGCCGTCTCTCATGACGGTGACCCTGTCGGCGATGGTAAAAATCTCGTCGAGCTTATGAGAGACATATAAAATTCCTGTGCCTTTTTTCCTGAGCCTGTTTATCACGGAAAACAGGTTGTCAATTTCTTTCGGACTCAATGCGGAGGTCGGTTCATCCATGATGATGACTCTCGGCCGCTTGGAGAGGGATTTGGCGATTTCCACCATTTGCTGTTTTGCAACGCTCAGGTAGCCGACTTTCATTTTTGGGCTTTCGGCAAGGCCTATTTCGTCCAGATAGATTTGTGTCTGCGCGTACAACTTATTCCAATCCACTTTTCCGAATTTATTGACCGGCAAGCACCCATAATACACATTCTCCGCAATGGAAAGATTGCTGGCTACGTTTAATTCCTGGTATATTACACTGATACCCTTTTCAATGGCATCATACGTACTATTTATATTCGCCTCCCTGCCATCGATCAAATAGCTTCCGGAATCAGGCATGTATGCGCCCGACATTATTTTTATAAGGGTCGATTTGCCTGCGCCGTTTTCTCCCATCAACGCGTGTACTTCTCCCGGCTTGATGTCCAGGGAGATGTCTTTAAGCGCATACACCCCGGGAAACTGTTTGTGTATTTTAATCAGCTCGATGATCGGTTTTACTGATGAACCAGACATGTTCCACTTCCTTTCAAATCCATAGGGGCTGCATTTATTGATTCTTCGCCCGTAAAAGTTTTTTCGTAAGATCCCTTTTTCTTCTCTCATCGATGTATACCGCCAGGACGATTACCGCACCTCTGACGATGTCCTGGTAGAAGGATGAAACATTCAGCAGTACGAGGCCATTCTGGAGCACACTGAGGATAAGTATCCCTGTGACGGCCCCAAGCAGTGTCCCTTTTCCGCCGGTAAGGCTTATTCCACCCAGGATTACCGCGGAAACCACCTGGAATTCCCAGCCTACTCCTGCATTCGGTTGTCCGGAATTCATTCTGGCTGCCAGGATCAACCCGGTCAAGGCCGCAAGGACTCCCACCGAAACAAACGTTACCATTTTTATTTTTTTGACTGAAATCCCCGCAAGATTGGATGCGTTTGAGTTGCCGCCCACCGCATAGATGTATCTTCCGATTGCGGTATGGTTAAGCACATAAGAAATGATCACAAACAGTGCTGCGGCGATAATCAAAGGCCTTGGAAAGGGTCCCCAAAAACCGGCGCCAAAGTTGACAAACTCCTCGGAATTTGCCTGTATTGACCTTGCCTGGGTGACAACCATTGCAAGTCCTCTGAGCATGGCCATGGTGCCAAGTGAAGCAATCAGTGAATTAATGTTGCCATACACCACAAATATGCCGTTAATGGAGCCGATGACTGCCCCCATCAAAATTACCGTTATCAGTGTAACGGTAAAGCTGCCCGATGCATTCAGCACGGCTACGCCTGCAACGCCGACGATAGCGACTGTGGAGCCCACGCTCAGGTCGATTTCGCCCACCAGGATCACCAGCACCATACCCATTCCCGTTATTGCCAGGAGGGATGCCGCCCTTAAAACATTCATCAGATTGTCGACGGTAAAAAACATCGGCGAAAGAAAAGAAAAAGCGATACACAGCATGGCCAGAGATACGATCAACGGTAACTGCTCTATCTGCAAGGAATTCTTCATTCGATTTTTTATTTGTTCAACCATTTCTATCCCCATTTCCCTTTAGAATGTTTACCGGGAATCACAAGTGAATGTGATTCCCGTATTTGTAAACAGCGTCAAATTTTTTATTCCATCCTATTTTTTCATTAATGCCCTTACCGCTTCAAAATCCAGTTGGTATTTGTCTCCGTCTTTTTTATAGAAATTATCGAAGATATCCTTTGTCATGGCCACGGTGGGAGTTTCGTAGTGAGCGGGGAGCTTTTCGCCACTGATCAGCGCTTGGGCTGCATCGACAAGGCCCACTCCCACATAGTTGGGGAACATTGCACACGCAGCCTTATATGGGCCGCCTGAAAGCAGCGCCTCCTGTCCGACTTTTCCTTCAAAGCCGAAGCCGATGGCCACCAGTTTCTTTTCATCCAGTCCTGCGGCTTTATACGCTGCCATGCCTCCGGTGGTGGAATCGTCGTTGATGCCGAAGATGCAATTTACATCCTTATTCGCCGTCAAAGCGTCTGTTGACACTGCAAGGGCTTTTTCCTTATTCCCCTGTCCGTCGACTTCCTGTGCGATTTCGTATTTGATCCCCGATTCCTGCAAAGCTTCCTTGAAGCCTGCGACCCTGTCGCTGCAGTCCTGGTATGCGGGAAGCCCGACGATCAGAACCTTCGGAGTTATGTTGTTGGCTTTCGCATACTCTGCGTACCATTTTCCAACATTTTTGGCACCTGCTTTATTGCTGATTCCCACAAAGGTATCGGCGCCTTCAATGACATTGGATTCACTGATGACTTTTATACCGGCTGCCTTTGCTTTCTTAACGACCGGCGCCACCGCTTTGGGGTCGATGGGAGTTATAATGAGTGCATCCACTTTCTGTGCAACAAAGTTCTCACACGCATTTACCTGTGTATTGACGTCCATATTGGAATCCGCAATCACAAATTCATAGCCCAGCTTCTCAGCCTCTGCCTTTCCGCCGGCAATGATGTTCTGATACCATTCATGGGCCATTTGATTGACAACATATCCGACTTTGATTTTTTTTGCGTCGGTTTTGGGTTCCTCGGCCTTCACGGCTTCGGTCCCCGATGCTTCAGCTTTTGGAGCCTCGGCTTTCGGCGCTTCAACGGATTTTGACCCACATCCGGCCAGAAAGGATGTAACCAGAAATGCCACGGCCAAAATAACGGTCAACACTTTCACTGTTTTTTTCATAGGGTAGCTCCTCCTTCATATTTAACGGCTTCTCTTACTTTATTTTTACAGTAAGTCCAGCTCCGGAATAGTTCCCGGGCATTATTCCGGAGCCGGAAGAGTGCCTTAACCGCCTCTTCTTACTGCCAGTAAGTTTATTCATGTTTCATCAAGCCAGCTCTAATCAATGCTTGCCCCATAGGTCAACGACCTGTTTTCAGTATACAAAACACCGAAAGCCTTTAAAATAACACTACAAATACATTTCGTGCACTATTTTGACTATTTTGAGAAGGTATGAATCGATACAGAAGGAATTTCACAAAAAAAGGTAATGTGTTCAGCCTGGAACCGTTGAGGACAAAAATAAATGGGAACCGCAGCAGCAGTTCCCATTGTTTTTTACATCACATCAAGATTCATCTTTCAGGGGCAATTTTCCTTGCGGAGCACTATTCCACATCCACATCCTTGCTTTTGTTCTCTTTAGCCGGAAGCTTTCTGAAGTACTTCCGGTAAACCGCAATTCCGGCCAGCCCCAGCAGGGCAAGCACTACCAGCACCGGCAGGGACTGTACCAATACGATCAACAACTCCCCAAAAAATACTCCCACTCCTTTTAAGCTTCCCAGGAAGCCCCCGGAAAGCCTCCCCAGATAGGAATTGTCTTTGGCCTGTGGAATGGTGCTGAGGCCCTTTTCTACCATGTTTATGGTGATGGTGGACAGGTCCACCAGATCGTTCCACTTTCGCAGGGTACCTGTGAGGCCTTCAATTTCGTGCCTTATATCGGTAAGCCTGCTCTCCGTCTTAAAGATGGTGTCGGGATCGCTTATTTTCTTCAAATACTCTTCCAGTCTGCTCTGTTCATATTTAAGAAGCCGCAGCCTTGATTCCGTATCGAAAAACTTGTCGGTTACGTCGTCGCTCTTTATATTTTCATCCAGCAGCAAGCCCAGCCCTTTAATATCCGAAAGGGTGCTCTCAAACTTGTCCTTGTCCACTCTCACGATAATGGTACCCCTGGTGATGAGCTTTTCCTTGTTGCCCTCCTGGTAGATCTTCTCTTTTTTGATGCTGGACTCCTGGACATAGCCAAAGGCTCCGATCATGGTTTTTATCTGGCCGTATGCCTTTTCAAAGTCTTCAACCTCCACGGAAACGTTGGCATTCCGTATGATCTTGCGCTGGGCCAGGATGGCGTTGGAAACGGATTGTGCCGAGCTTCCCGATCCTACGATGGAGCTGGCACCGTTTTCTCCCTTTCCTTCCTCCCCTCCGGCCTCTTGGGCTTTGGGCTGCTCCGCAACATCGGAAGTTGCCGTCACCTTGGAGGTAAATGCATCGGATGCCTGGCTTTGGTCCGCTTTAGGCGCAGATGCAGCGGGTGCGGGCGCGCTGTTCGTCGAAGACCCACTCTTTGACCCGCAGCCGGCAAACACGGACAGCAGCAGCAGGACTACAGCCAGTAAACATAGTAACTTCTTTCCCATTTTGAATCCCCCTTTTTCTATTTGTGGAAGCATCTGGCATGATTATATCATCATCCATTTATCCCAACAACATTAAGGTGCCTCTCCGCTTCCTTGCCACCAGTACAACATTCCATATATTGTGTATAGAAGTTGGAGCAGATTTTTTCGAAGTACAAGGCGGAGGAAGGCGGAATAATTGCTTTATTCCAACGGACGACAACGCCGTAATTCGGAAAAAGATGCCCAAATTATATGCAAGGATATGTGGAATGTTCTACTAGTGATTAGACGGAGGCGGACACAGAAAGTTCCATTTTAGATAAATGTCAGGAGGCGGACAAAAAGAGGCTGCACCCGTCCGGTATATTCCCCGGTTCCGGGACAGCCTCCCTTGAGTTCTTCCTTATTCGTCCTCGTCCTCATCGGCCATGGTCTTCTTGGCCTCTTCAATTACCTTGTTGGCAACCATCGCGGGAGCTTCCTCGTAGCGTTCAAACCAGAGCTTGAAGGTTCCCCTGCCCTGGGTCATGGAACGTAAATCCGTGGCGTATTTGGCCATCTCCGCCTGGGGTACCTCGGCCACCACCTGCTGTATTCCGTCGTCCTGGGGATTCATCCCCAGAATTCTGCCCCTCCTCTTGTTCAAGTCGCCGATGATATCTCCCATATAGCTGTCGGGAACATACGTCTCAACACGGGCGATGGGCTCCAGCAAAACAGGTGTCGCCAGAGGCAGCCCCTTCTTATAGGCCAGCCTTGCCGCGATTTTGAAGGCCATTTCCGAAGAGTCCACGTCATGGTAGGAACCATCCACCAGCGTAGCTTTCAGGTTGACCACCGGATATCCCGCCAGGATACCGCGTACAATAGCTTCCCTGAGGCCTTTTTCGACTGCCGGATGATACTGCTTGGGAACGGAACCGCCGAAGATCTTTTCTTCAAAAGTCAGGTCTTCATTCTGTCCAGGTTCGAATTCGATCCACACATGTCCATACTGGCCGTGGCCACCGGACTGCTTTTTATGCTTTCCTTCAACCTTGACCTTCTTTTTGATGGTTTCCCTGTAGGGAACCTTGGGTTCAATCAGGTTTACTCCTACGCCGAACTTTGCTTTAAGTTTGCTTACAATAACGTCCAGATGCTGCTCTCCAACACCGGAAATAAGCGTCTGATGAGTTTCGGTATTTACCCGCACCTTGAAAGTAGGATCTTCATCCTGCAGCCTGTGCAGACCCGAACTGATCTTTTCTTCGTCGCCCTTTGCTTTGGGTTCTACCGCAAGGGAGATGGAGGGCTCGGGGAAATCGATCTTTTCAAGCATGATGGGCTTTGCCTGTTCGCACAAGGTATCATTGGTGTTGGTATTCTGGAGCTTTGCAATGGCGCCGATATCGCCCGCCACCAGCTTGTCGACCGGTATCTGCTTTTTGCCCCGCATCATAAATACCTGGGCTGTCTTTTCCAGCTTTTCAGTTGTTGAATTAAAGACCGTGGAATCGGACTTCAACGTACCCGAATATACTCTGAAAATTGATATCTTACCTACAAAGGGGTCTGCAATGGTTTTGAAAACCAGTGCGGAAAGGGGGGCATCGGAAGCCGCCTTGAACTCGACGGCATCATCGGTTCCGGGCTTCTTACCCTTTACTACAGGCTGGTCCACAGGGGACGGCATGTACTCGATGATGGCATCCATCAAGGGCTGAACTCCCTGATTGTGGAAAGCGGAACCGCAGAATGCGGGAACGATGGAACCGTCACTGATTCCAACCCTCAATCCTTTGACGATTTCTTCGTGAGTAAACTCTTCTCCCCCGAAGAATTTTTCCATGAGCTGTTCGTCGGTTTCGGCGACAGCTTCATACAAAGCTTCCTTAATGGAAGCTATTCTATCATTTAAACCGGCAGGGATAGCAATATCCGTCATCTTATCCTTGTCGAATTTTTTCGCAACCATGTTTATTACATCAACAAAGCCTACAAACTTCTCACCCTCTACGATGGGTATCTCAAAAGCGATGACACCCTTCCCGAAGATGCTTACCAACTGCTCCAGTACTTTAAAGAAATCTGCATTCTCTTCATCCAATTTGTTTACGAAGAACATTTTGGGCATGCCCTGTTCCTTTGCATAAGCCCAGGATTTCTCGGTTCCCACAGCAACACCGCTTTTACCGGAAACCAGAATCACTGCTGCATCGGATACTCTTATACCCTGCTTGACTTCTCCTACGAAATCAAAGTATCCCGGAGTATCGATGACATTGATTTTATGATCCTTCCATTCACAAGGAGCCAATGCTGTGCTAATGGAGACCTTTCTCTTAATTTCTTCAGGATCATAATCTGTTGTGGTCGTTCCATCCACTACCTTGCCGAACCTGTCAAGCGCCCCTGTGTTAAACAGCATAGCCTCCGCAAGCGTAGTCTTTCCTGCCCCGCCATGGGCCAGAAGACACACGTTGCGGATTTTTTCAGAGCCATAGTCTTTCATTACAATTCCCCCTTGTCTTTACTGTTGTGACTTTCCAATTACTGGTTACCTTTTATTTATAATTAAAAAGGCTTCTGACCTGCCAGCCTTTTCTCTTATCGGAAAAACGTACTTATACTAGTATATAATTCCAAAAAGCAGGAAAATAATTCACTGGATCCAAGGTAGGGTTATAAAAGTTTGTGCTCAAAATCCTATATAAAATATATAAATATATTTCTATTCTTTTTACGTTTTTCCTCTATTTTGAGATAAAAATTTTTATAAAATTTAACCTCTATTTAACACGTTCCAAACACTGTTGCTCCCGCCAAAGACATTTGGTTGTTTTTATTGACATTTGACAGCGGGCATTGTAAATTAAAATAAAAGCTCGGGAAGTGTAGTTTGGAGTATTTTCAATGTATGCAGGATTGTATTACGGTAGAACGGTAAATATTAATTTCAAAGCATTTAAACGTAGGAAGGAAGGATGAAGAGACATGATTATTGTAATGAGGCCGGGGTCGAAAGAAAACGAAATAAATGAAATAACCAAAGTCCTTGAATCGCTTGGCCTGGGGGTTCACATTTCCAAAGGTGCGGAAGTGACCATCATCGGAGTTATCGGCGACAAAAGGGTGCTGAGCGATGTCCCCCTGGAGCTGATGCCGGGCGTTGAAAAACTGGTGCCCATAGTGGAGTCTTATAAGCTTGCGGGCAAAACCTTCAAGCCCGAGCCAAGCATCATCGATGTAAACGGAGTTAAAATAGGCGGCAAGGAACTGGTCATGATGGCAGGCCCCTGCGCCGTTGAAAGCAGGGAACAGATCCTTGCGGCTGCAGAGGCCGTCAAGAGGACAGGCGCCCAATTTTTAAGAGGCGGGGCCTTCAAGCCCAGAACCTCCCCTTACGCTTTCCAGGGCCTTGAAGAAGAAGGCCTGAAGCTTCTTAAGGAAGCCAAGGAAGCCACGGGCCTGCAGATCATCAGCGAAGTAACCAGTGAAAAAAATGTTGAAGTGGCGGACAGCTATGTGGACATGTTCCAGATTGGAGCAAGAAATGTTCAGAATTTCCAGCTTCTCAGAGAGGTGGGCCGTTCCAAAAAGCCGGTAATGTTGAAGAGGGGTCCCTCAACCACCATTGATGAATGGCTGAATGCCGCCGAATATATCATAAGTGAAGGCAATTACAGCGTCGTCCTTTGCGAGAGGGGCATCCGGACCTTTGAAACCGCCACCCGGAACACCCTGGATATCAGTGCCGTACCGGTGGTGAAGCATTCCAGCCACCTTCCCGTCATGGTGGACCCAAGCCATGCGGCAGGCAAGTCGGTATATGTGGCTCCTCTGGCGAAAGCCGCCATTGCTGCCGGTGCCGACGGCTTGATCGTGGAGGTGCATCCCAACCCCAGGTGCGCTCTTTCCGATGCCGCTCAGCAGTTGACTCCCGAGGCCTTTGACAAGCTTTGCAGTGAGATAAGCGCTATCGCAGGTATTATAGGAAGAGAGTTCAGGCATGGAGCTTAAAAGAGCATGCATCATAGGTCTTGGCCTGATTGGGGGTTCCATCGCCAGGGCATTGAGGGAACGGCTTGGCATAACCGACATCGTAGCCGTGAACCGCAACTCCGCCTCAATACAACAGGCGGTTGAGGACGGAGTCATCTCCTGTGGCTTCAACCATTTAAACGAATACGTATTTGATTCGGATATTATTTTCATATGCACACCGGTCAAGCGCACCATGGAATTTATTTCCGCTTTGACCGGCAAAGTGAAAGACGGCTGTATTCTCACGGATGTGGGCAGTACAAAATCGGAAATCGTGAACTATGTAAACAGCATGGAAAATGCTCCGCTCTTCCTGGGCGGGCATCCCATGGCCGGTTCCGAAAAGACCGGCTATTCTGCCGGCTTCAGCCATCTTTTTGAAAATGCCTTTTACGTTTTGACGCCCTGCAAGACCACAACGGAAGAGTCCATTGAACTCATGAGGAAAATCATCGAGAGCTTCGGCGGTCTTCCGGTGACCATGGACCCGGAGGAGCATGACAGGGTGACGGGTGGAATCAGCCATGTTCCCCATATCATCGCGGCCACCCTGGTGAACCTGGTAAGAGAGCTGGATTCCTCCGATGGAAAAATGCAGCTGCTGGCTGCCGGGGGCTTTAAAGACATCACAAGGATCGCTTCCTCCAGCCCCGAGATGTGGGAGAGTATTGTTACCAGCAACAAGCACCAGATCGTCGACATCCTGGAAAATTACCTGGAGCTTGTGAACCTGTTCAAGGCCAAAATAGCTCACGGTGACTCGGACTGGATATACAAGGCCTTTGAATCCGCCAAGCTGTTCAGGGATACTTTCTCCGCCGGTAAAAAAGGATTGATTTCTCCCGCCTATGAGTTGGTCGTAGACGTTGTGGACCGGCCGGGAATCATCGGCAAAATAGCCACCCTGCTGGGGGAGAACAGTGTCAACATCAAGAACATCAACGTTTCCAACAGCCGGGAGTATGAACAGGGCTGCTTGAGGATCACGCTGCCCGACATGGAAAGTGCAAATTTTGCATTTGACTTATTAGCAGGCAGCGGATATAAAGTATACAAATAGAGCGGGTAGCTTTCTATCGTCAGCTTGAAAAGGATAGGGGGATTTAAAAGTTGTTAATTGAGCAGAGGAATTCTTTAAAAGGCGAAATAACGGTTCCAGGTGATAAATCCATATCCCACAGGGCTGTCATGTTTAGCTCGCTGGCAAAAGGCACTACCGAAATCGACGGATTTCTGATGGGTGAGGATTGTCTCGCCACCATTGATTGTTTCAGAAAAATGCAGGTGGCCATTGAAATACTTCCAGGCAACAAGGTCCGCATTCACGGGAATGGGCTTCACGGACTCAATCCCCCGTCGGCGCCTCTCAATCCCGGAAGGTCGGGCACAGCCCTGCGGCTCCTCCTGGGCGCTCTGGCAGGCCAGCCCTTCAATTCCGTAATCGTCAGAGATGATGCCGTACAAAAAAAGCCTCTTGGCAAAGTGGTGGCTCCCCTCCGGCAAATGGGAGCAATTATCTCGGGCAGGGACAACGGCAATTTCTGCCCTCTTTCCGTCTCTCCTTCAACGCTTACGGGAATCACTCACAACATATCCATTCACGAAACCCATATAAAATCCCCCATATTGATCGCAGGCCTCTTTGCCGACGGCGAAACCGTGGTAAATGAAAGAATCAAATCCAGGGACCATTCGGAGCTTATGCTGGACTATTTGGGAGCAGATATAAAGGTAGACGGCCTCCGTGTGGCCAGTAAAAAAACAGAGAACCTCTATGCCCAGCACATTGCGATTCCGGGAGATATCTCCGTGGCTTCCTATTTTATTACGGCGGGTTTGATCGTTCCCAACTCCGATATAACCATAAAAAATGTGGGCATCAACCCTACACGGGCAGGCATTCTGGATGTATACCGGTCCATGGGAGCCAAAATAGAGATATTGAATGAACGGATTTCCAGCAACGAAAGAGTCGCCGACATCCGGGTCGTTTCTTCTGATTTAAACGCCGTAACCATCGGCGAGGAACTGATCCCCCGGCTCATCGACGAGATCCCCGTCATTGCGGTGGCTGCGGCCGTTGCAAAAGGTACCACCGTCATCAAGGATTTGAAAGGCTTCAAGACGAAGGAATCGGGCAAAATCAAATTCCTGGCGGCAGAGCTTTCCAAAATGGGCGTATCCGCCAATGAAACGGAAGACGGAATGGTGGTCGAAGGCGGAAAACCACTGAAGGGAACCGTCATCGAGAGCTACAATGACCCCTCCATCGCCATGTCCATGTCAGTGGCAGGGCTTGTGGCCCACGGTGAAACCATGATAAGAAAGTCACAGTCGGTGGATATCGCTTTTCCTGAGTTCTTCAGCACATTGAACAAACTGTAGTTTTCTTGATAAACAAAAGATGGCTCCCTAGGGGCCATCTTTTTTGTCGCTCATTTAGAGGAACTTAAATTCGTTTGTCGGGATTGCTATTTAGGCAATTTGCCTTTTTCCGCCTGCAGCAATTCATTCAGCTTGTATCCCAGCACCATCAAACTGTCGCTGAGGTGCACATTTTCAATAATCACATCGTAGGGAAGCTTCAAATCCATTGGAGAAAAATTCCACAGGCCCTTCACTCCCATCTTGGCCAGCCTTTCGGCCACTGCCGGAGTCTGGTCATGGGGTACGCAGAGCATTCCTATATCCACTCTGTTTTTTCTTACAAATTCCTCCAGCATATCCATATGGTATACTTCTATACCTTTTTGATTCGTTCCCACCAGTTTCGGATGGATGTCGAAAATTCCGATTATCTTGAAACCGCGTCTTTCAAAGTTCTCGTAATTGGCCAGCGCCTGGCCCATGTTGCCCGCACCGATGATTACCGCCCGGTAATCGTTTGTGACCCCAAGTATTCCCCCGATTTCCTTGTAAAGCAGCTCCACGTTGTAGCCATAGCCCTGCTGTCCGAAGCCTCCGAAGCAATTGAGATCCTGACGGATCTGCGACGCTGTGATACCCATTCTTGCACTTAATTCCTTGGAGGAAATACGGGTTATATCCATTTTCAAGAGGTCCGCAAGATATCGGTAATACCTCGGAAGCCTCTTTATTACCGCCATTGAAACCTTCTTTTTAATGATCATTGTTTCACCTCTCCCCAAAATTTGTGAGAATAACAGGATGCAAATCGGCAGATCGGGTTATATGTTTAACTTTTATTAAAACCATTGCACTGAAAATTATACCACCCTTGTTATTTTATTGTCAATATTGCCCCTCCGGCAGGTATCTGCTATGATGTATGATGAACGGCCAAAATAATTTTTTATAAAGTGGAGTTGTAGCAAATGATCATTCTCAGCTGCAATAGTATTTCTTTGTCTTTTGGAACAAATACAATCCTTGATAATATAAGCTTCTCCATACAGGACTCCGACAAGGCAGGAATTGTCGGGGTCAACGGAGCCGGAAAATCCACCCTCTTTAAAATCCTGAGCGGTATTCTTCCGCCTGACGGAGGAGAAGTCTTCTGTGCCAAAGGCCTGCGGATCGGATATCTGGAGCAGAATACCGGCCTTGATTCTTCGTTATCGGTGTGGGAGGAGCTGCTTCTGACCTTTCAGCCCCTGCTGAACATGGAAAAGCGCCTGAAGCAGTTGGAAGGCCTTATCAGTGAGGAGAAGGACCAGCAAAAGCTCTCCTCTTTCGTGAAGGAATATACCTCTACAACGGAAAAATATTCCGGTTCCGGCGGCTATATCTACCAGAGCAAAATCAAAGGCACCTTAAGGGGCCTGGGCTTTTCGGAGGAAAACTTCAACCTCCCCGTCAAAACCCTGAGCGGAGGCCAGAAAACGAGGCTGGCCCTGGCCAAGCTTCTGCTCGAAGAGCCGGACATCCTGCTGCTGGACGAGCCCACAAACCATCTTGACATCAATGCCATCGAATGGCTGGAGGACTTTTTGAAAAGCTACAATAAAAGTGTCCTGCTGATTTCACACGACAGGTATTTCCTCGATATGGTCACCAACAGGACCATTGAGCTGGAAAACCGGGAATGCAGGTCCTACAAGGGAAACTATACCGCCCATCTGGCCCAAAAGGCCCAGGACAGGGAAATTCAGCAAAGGCATTTCGAGCAGCAGCAAAAGGAAATAGCAAGGCTGGAGGCCTTCATCGAACAGCAGCGGCGGTGGAACAGGGAGAAAAACATCATTGCCGCAGAAAGCCGGCAAAAAGCCCTTGAGCGCATGGAAAAGGTGGAGAAGCCCAAAAACCTGCCCGATAAAATCAAAATCAAATTCAGAAGCAGCATTAGCAGCGGCAACGATGTACTTTTTGTGGAAAACCTGTCCAAGGAGTATCCGGGAAAGCCTCTTTTCAACGACCTGAACTTCAAGCTCCGCAAGAATGAAAGGGTATTTCTGCTGGGGCCCAACGGCTGCGGCAAATCCACCCTGCTTAAAATATTGTCGGGAAAGCTGGATAAGTCGTCGGGAGACTTCGAATACGGGCACAATGTCGACATGGCCTACTACGATCAGGAACTGGAGGGTCTCACCGACTCAAACACCGTCCTCGAAGAAGTGTGGGACGACAACGAGCGGCTTACCCATACCCAGGTGAGAAATGCCCTTGCCTCCTTTCTTTTTACGGGCGAAGATGTCTTCAAGCAGGTATCGGTGCTGAGCGGAGGAGAAAAGAGCCGGGTTGCACTGGTAAAGCTCATGCTGTCCGAGGCGAACTTCCTCATCTTGGACGAGCCCACAAACCATCTTGATATCAACTCCAGGGAGATATTGGAAGAATCCCTCCAGAATTATGACGGGACCCTGCTGGTGGTCTCCCACGACAGATACTTTATCAACAAGCTGGCAACAAGGGTTCTGGAGTTCGAAGAAAATGGACTTCTGGACTACCAGGGAGACTATTCCGGCTTTATGGAGTATAAGAGCAAATACCGGAAAGTATCCTCCGATGCAAAGGGCGAAGGCAAGGTTTCCGTTTCCAAGCTTGAGCGGCAGGCTGCAAAAGAGGAGCAGGCAAGGTCCAGACGCCTGGAAAAACAGCTGGCGGATACGGAACGGGAAATAGGGAACATCGAACTCAGATTAAGCCAGATCGAGATAGAAATGTGCTCGGAAAATGCGGCAAGCGACCATGTCCTTCTCTCCCGGCTCCACGAGGAACAAACCGGCCTGCAGGCACGTCTGGAGGAGCTTTATGAACTCTGGGAAAGACTGGCCTCCGAAGCGCAGAAACCGGAGTCCGGCGATACCGTTTAAAACCTTACCTGTCACCATAAAAAGGCCTTATGAATATACTGTTTATAGTAGACATAAAAATACGAGGTTAACATGATGTATATTGTACGGCCTGGCGATACTCTTTATTCCATTGCCCTGCAATTCGGAGTAACCGCCGACCAGTTGATGCAGGCCAACGGCCTGAGAAGCGACGTCATATTCATCGGTCAGGGACTTTATATACCTGAATTCAGGCAGCCTCAATCAGTTTATACCGTTCAGTCCGGTGATTCCCTTTTTAAGATAGCCCAGAGGTTCAATACAACCGTCGAAAGCATAATAGCCTTGAACAACCTTACCGGCACCGCTCTATCCGTGGGCCAGCGCCTCCGCATTCCTTTGTACTCCGAAGCCATCGTAAACGTGAATACCGCCAATATCAGAAGCGGACCCGGAACCAATACCAATGTAATTGCCGTGATGGTGAGAGGCGCAAAACTTCCCGTCACCGACTCCACGCCCGAATGGTACAGGGTACGCCTCCACAACGGAAACCAGGGCTGGATAAGCAGAGGTCTTGTCACCTTCAGGGTATACGGAGGAGAAAAACCCATCACGGAGATTGTGGGCTTCTATACCCTGGCGGAAGGCCCTGCACTTCCAAGCTCCTACAATTCCTTTGTCAACAATACGGGCGTCATCTCCTCACTGCCCCTGTTCCTTTACCGGATAAGCGCCAACAACCCCACGCAGATAGAGAAGTTCGGCCAGTTTACCGACCAGGATATCCGTACCCTCGTGGCCATTGCACATAGAAACAATGTAATGATCATGCCGGTCATCCACAACCTGCTGTACCGGCCGGGAGGGACCACCCTCGCCAAAAACGTGGTAAAGGTCCTTGTATCGGATCCCAGAAACCGCTCCGCCTTTATCCAGAACGTGATCAATCTCATCGAGACCTATGGTTTTGACGGGGTGAATATTGATATTGAGGATGTTTTCCTGGAGGACAGCGCCGGAGTTTCAGCACTGTATACCGAGCTAGGAACCGCCCTCAGGAACAAGGGGTATTTCCTCTCTGCCTCCGTACCTGCAAGGGTAAGCGACGAGCCCTTCAATCCCTTCTCCGATCCTTTTAACTACAGCGCCATCGGCAGTGCCGTCAACCAGTTTGTCGCCATGCTTTATAATGAGCACGGGTGGCCCGGCAGCGGCCCCGGCCCTGTTGTTTCCATCGGCTGGATGGAAAGGGTCTTGAGGTACACCATCTCAAAAATGCCCCGGCAAAAAGTCGTTGCCGCAGTGTCTGTTTTCGGCTTTGATTTCAACCTTACCACCGGAAGAAACACCTATGTTACCTACAGTATGGCCATGGACCTTGCCAGAAGGTACAACAGGACGGTTATTTTCGATGAAGAAACCCAAACGCCCATGTTCTCCTATACCGATGCTGATGGCAATGACCATGAGGTATGGTTTGAAAACGCCGCCAGCATCCTGGCAAAAATCCGGCTGGCATGGGAGCTTGGAATCTCCGGCATAGCCCTCTGGAGGCTGGGTATGGAGGATCCCGGCATCTGGACCATGCTGAACAGGGATGTGGTGGTCCGGAAGAGATAAAAGCACAGAACAACGCCATAGGGTCGTCCTGCGCTTTCATATATTAAATCTGGGTTATCGCCGCGGCACCGGGAGGTGTGCCCTTTTCCCATGCCTCCCGGCTTACCGCAAGCCTCCTGCCGTAAGAACCTGGTACTGGTGTGCAGGGTCTATCTGATTGTCAACATGGCGTAAACAATTGAGGAAGTACACATCAAAATGTCCATCCATTCCGTTGCCCGCGATGCTGTCATAGTTGGGACCATAGCCCCAATTGTCGCTCCGGTTGGCCACATCCTTCAAATAGGCGGCTCCATCCACACCTGCGTGGGGCATTCCCGCGATTGAAACCGCCAGCCTCCTGCCATCCACCTCAAGAATGAAAGGACGCCGGTTCCATCCCCAGGTCCCGCCGAAAATCTGTTTCATGATTTGTGTATCCTGGCTTGTGGGAGTTTCGCAGTCCGCATGGTTTGCACCCATGGTCCTTTTTATGGTGAAGCTCTTGCCCGTTTCCAGGTCGATGACCTTGCCTGTCTTCCCGATGGGAAAAACATAGTTTGCTTCTTTAAACCAATCCAGCACTTCTCCATATGCGGCGCCGGGAGTACTCTTCACCGGTACGTTGTGTATGGGGAGCTTCAAAACCTGTCCCACATACAGAACCGTTGTGGCCGACATATTGTTTGCCTGTGCCAGTTCAACGTCGGGAATCCCTACATTTTGCGATATGGACCATATGCTGTCGCCCTTCTTTACCGTATATGTACCGTATGTAATATAATTCTTGGAAGTGTCCACAGGTATCTCTTTTGAAAAATAGGTGCTGTCCGGAGCACTGTCGCTTGTGTCCTGCTTTACTCCCACCACCGTATAATACAGGTATCCGTCACCCTTCGGCGTTCTAGCCTTGTACCAGTCTCCGCTTTTCCCCGTTATACTGACGTCAACCCCTGACAATAAATACCCCACAACGCTTGCGTTAAAGGAAGGGCTTACCCACAGGGTTGCATTGGCTGTCGTTTTTGCCTGTACCGGGTTCGTAACAGGGGAAAAATCCTTGATGACGATCTTCTGACCCACATAAAGCATGTCCGTGGTGATGCCGTTAAGCTGCCTTATGGAGGGGATGGTGGTCCCGAATACACTGGCAATCATCCACAGGGTGTCCCCCGGCATAACACTGTACGTCAGCTTCCCGTTGACGGGCTGGAAAGCCATGAAGGCATTCTTGTAGGTATGCGTGTAAACCTCTGCGCCAAGGTATTTCGCAGTGAATTCCGCAGGTACCATATACCTGTAACCCGATATTTTCATGGGTGCGGGCGCCTGTATATTTTTCCCGTTGTATTTTACAACGCTGTTGTCGAGGCGGAATACCAGTTCATTTTCACCCAATTTTGCCGTCCCCTTCACCGTGTCGGAGGTAAATGTCCCTCCCAGGGCCTGGACGAATTCCCTGGCCGGTACAAGCAGGGTGCCGTTCGAATATACCGGAGCCGCACTGCCCGGAACAATGGTGTTGTTCACCAAAACACTCGAGCCGCCTGTCACATCGGCATGTACCGGTAAAACGAGGGAAGTCAGCAGAAAAACTAACAGCGTGACAACTGGAACTACTTTTCTCTTTTGCATTTAATACCCATCCTTTCTTTAGTTTACATAATACATATAATTATACAATGCTTCCAGCTTTAAAATCAGCATGTAAATAATTCCACCTGGGATGGGCCGTAAAGGGTGGCACCACGAAAAGAGGGGCGCTTTTGTTTGGTAACAAAAAGCGCCCCTGTGGGAATTGCTACGGGCTGTCAGGTGTGAACGGAAGTGAAGCCTTCAAACCTGTGTACATGCCCGGAATCTAAAGCTGTGACACCGGAATAGCTGTGTATGTGGCCATGGCGCAATTGAATTGCCGGACCTGCCATTACCGAAAAGAAATGAACGTGCCCGTCTTCAAGCGTCGTGTATCCCGTCATATAATGGGTATGTCCCCTGTAGTCGGGCTCCCTGGTGGTAACTCCCGAATAGCCCTGCCGGTGTCCTTCATTTATGGTAGTAACACCACGGTATTTGTGACTGTGTAAACCATCTGGCATAAAATCACCCCTATAAACATATTATGTATACGTTATAGGGGTGTTACCGCTCCAGGGAATAATGTATAAATTAATTCTTTTGAAAGCTTCATTTATTTGCGAAATACCCGTTGATTCCATCTTTGATGGCTGCAGCAAGCTTAATCTGATAGTCGGTATCACCAAGCTTCTTTTCCTCCTCCGGATTGGACAAAAACCCGCATTCAACGATGGCCGTCGTTGTCTTGCTGTCTTTGAGTATGATGATAGGCTCCTTCTTAACCAGTGCCTCCCGTTTGTTTTCAGGGTCCACCGTCTGCCTTATGGATGCCTGGATGCTCTGGGCCAGCTTCATGCTTTCCTGGGAAGCGGGAGGAAAAAAGGTCTGAGCTCCGAAATACTGGGTTTGCGGAAATTTATTCAGGTGAATGCTTACGACGATATTGGCCCCGCCTTCGTCCATAATCTTTTTCCGCCTCAGCAGGTCTTCTTTTCTCTTCTGTATGATGTTCCTGGTTTCAGAGCTGTATTCCAGCCGGTCTTCATCCCTTGTCATGATCACCCTGTAGTTTTCCTGCTCCAGCAGGTCTTTAACATTCTTCGCAATGGCCAGGTTGATGTCCTTTTCCTTTATGCCGCTATAATCACTCACAGCACCGGGATCTTCCCCTCCATGCCCTGCGTCGATGATAACCACCTTCTGTGAGGTCTGTTCCGTATTGGCTGAGGTTGAATCATCATGACTCGAATTCAGGCTGAAAAGAGCAATGCAAAGCAGGAAAAAGAGACCGATCAGCACCAGGTTGTTTTTCTTCATTACTACGATCATTTTACTCCGCCCCTGTTAATGTATTTTGGTTACTATAAAGATATTCATTAACAGGTTGGACATATGCAAATTTTTAGGATAAGTATTTTCGCAAAATCAACGGCGCCCGCCGGACTTTTTTACAAGCGCCTTCAGGTCGATTCCCCAGTAGCCCGCCATGTATCCCAGCATGGCAATGACAGGCACAGCCGCCGAAGCAAGGATGTATGCGGCAGGAGATTCTCCTCCCAGGTTGATGAAGCCGTAGAGGGGCCCCAGCAATCCATTGAAAACAAGATATTTGATTTTGTCTGCCAGAACATTCTGGAAGGCAATGAAAGGATAAACAAGCTCAACGGCGATGAAAGGCACAAAGCCGATCACCCCCATAAGCAGTCCTTTTAAGGGATGGGGTTTGAGATTGTATTCGGGCTTTCTCTCTTTCTCCGCCAGCTTTTTCATATCGGAAAATATCAGCAGCGTCATAAGAGTAAACATCAGGTAACAGTAAAACAAAAACCAGAAAAGTGAATTGTCTTTCGACAGACTCAACGGAGCAGGCAAAAAAACCAGAAACACCGTTAGCGCCATGATATAACTTGTAAAAACCTTCAATGAATTTTTAAGCAGCATGTGCTTTTGCCCCCTGTGCTATGTAGTACGGCGGTCCCTGACATAAACGCTTCCCGCAGCAGCTTTCGCCTTTTTCTTAAGCTCTGCGGCGATTTCAGCAACTTGAATGTGACTTATGAGATTTCTCCGTTCATTTGAGACCAGGGCAATGGAAATGGACATGATGGGAAATTTCATTATCTGCCCCTGCCTGTTGGTTGTAATAATATATCCGGTCTTTCTGTCCTCCGGTGAATAAAGGGAAAGTATTTTCCTGTCAAAATCCTTTATGATTCCTTCCGATATGACGGTGTCATGTCCCGGCACCGTGATTACGACAAAATCATCACCGCCCACATGCCCTATGAAATCCTTGGGTGAGCCCAGAACATGCACATTGTCCACGATGATATCCGCTGTCATTTTTATCGCCGTGTCTCCACTGGCAAAACCATATACATCATTGAAGGCCTTAAAATTGTCCAGATCGGCATAGATTACCGAAAAGAGCTCTCTCTTGGCTATTCTCTGGTTGATTTCCCCCTGGATCTCGATATTTCCCTGAAGTCCCGTAAGGGGATTGGCCCACCGGTTCCTGTCGATGCGTTTTAGCGTATTCCTTACCCGGCTGAGGAGTTCCCTGTGATTGAAAGGCTTGATAATATAGTCGTCCGCCCCCAGCTCCAGGCCTGCCAGCTTGTCGTCCTCATTGTCCTGGGCTGTAAGCATGATGATGGGCATGAGGTTGTTGCTCTCATCATCCCTCAGTATTTTGCAAACCTCAAAACCGTTCATGCCCGGCATAACAACATCGAGCAGCACAAGGTCGGGCTTTTCCTCTCTTACCTTCTGAAGTCCTTCGGTACCATTATGGGCATGTACAACTTCGTAGTCGGCTTCCTCCAATATATCGGTAATATACTTCACCATAAGTTCCGTATCATCGATGATCAATATCTTTTTTTTAAACATACATTTTCTCCTAGTTTGCACTCAGGAACGATGTATCACCATGCAAACGCCAATACTTCTACCCGCCCGCCTTACGGATTGCCTGTTTCCTCCGGTGCGGCGGCTTGACCTTCCACCTTGTCAATCATATACTTTTTCAATGACGGATAAACGTAAAAGTTGGTAATGAGGGAAATCGTGCTTACGGTTATTAAAGGAAAGAGGATAAATCCTACTACAGGCAAGTAGAAGGTCACCACCAGTAACACCGCGCACAGCAGTAAAATCCCTAAGTTGGGAAGAAATCTTATAATGGAAAATATCAGTGCGTTTTTATAAATCTGCTTTATGCTCAGCTTAAAAGTCACCAGCATGGGATAGATATACAAATGCATCATCAGGAAAACCACAAAGGACAGTGCCAAAAATGCCGTGGCGATGGAAAAGAGTATGCTGCCGTTGGACATTTTCAGGTACAGGTAGATATCCACAACCACCAGCAGGACCACAACCAGGTCAACAAGACTGATAATCACGCTTTCCTTGAAATTTTTCAAGGCATGCTCCTTGAAATCCGACCAGATAAACGCATGCTCCTCCCTGGCATAGTTTCGGAGCAGGTAGGTAAACCCGGCTTGCGCAGGCCCAACGGTTATAAGCGGTATGCAGATGAAAAAGGATCCTATCACCAACCGGACAATCAGGTCCATATATAAATCTATACCATTCACGGGCGGAAACAGGGAAGTAGAAAAGACTCCCATAAATATGAGCAGGACGAGCGCAGGTATATTAAAAATTGAAAACAAGAGGTTGATTTTGATTAAATTCCAGAATTTCCTGGTGAAGATATCCAGAAACACCATCACCCTCGGCTTGGGCGGCGCATCTTTGGCAATGCCGGGCCCGGGCTTGGAATAATCAAACAGACCAAAAAATCCTCCCATAATATCCCCCATTTTCTTTATAGTTAGCAGTTACTCATTCTATATAATACCAATACCATCAGTTAAATTCAATAAAAATTCTTACCATATATTTTTATTCAATAAAATTTCCCCAAACCTAATTTAAAAGCATCTTTTTGTGATATACTTAATAATAGGATTCACCACCATTTTTAAGCTAAATAATATATTTTGTAAAATAAACATTATTAACCCTTTTAAAGCAAATAATATTTTACATAGCCTATGGCATATCATCAAAATTTATCTGTCTTTTCATAAGTTTTGATGCTTGGATGGTGGTATCTTAAAAGGAGTGATATATTTGGCAGAATTCTGTACATGCGGCTCAATGATATTTAACGGCAACTGCTCCAATAAAAACTGCAGCGTTAAGGCACATGTCAAGTCCGCAGCACCAAAGTCTTCTACCGCGAAAGCCGCGGCGGGAGGTGCGTCTAAAAAGGCTGCAAAGCCTTCCAAGACCAGAAAGGCATCAAAGTGTATAGTTTATAATTTATATGAAAGCAAAGAAGAGAATGCCTGAAGGCATTCTCTTCTTTAGCTTTGCCGGCTCAATTCTGCTCCAGAATATACTCCAGCAGCGCATCCAGCTCCACGGTGGCAAGCCCTATGCAGGTATCGCAGCAGCCGTAGTAGATATATAAAAGGTCATCCTTAATAATATTTGCCGTAGGGAAAACCGTATTTGGTATGACCAGCCCGGATTTTTCATAGTACTCTTCCGGCTCCATGATGGGGCCCTTGGTTCTTGCCAGTACTTTCCGGGGATCTTCCAGGTCCAGAAGCATGGCGCCCACCCGGTAGACCGAACCGGCATCAACCCCGTGATACAGTACCAGCCAGCCCTTTTCCGTCTTCAAGGGTGTTGCTGCCGCACCTATTTTGGTGCCTTCCCAGCGAAAGTTCTCCGCCACTGCCACAAGTTCCGGCTTTGACCATTCAAGCAGGTCATCGGAATAAGATATCCATATGCCGGGGATGTCCGTCCCATATTCCTTCCCCACATACTGCATGGGCCTTCTCAAAATTGCAAACCTGCCCTTTATCTTCTCGGGAAATAACGCATTATCCCTGTCGTCAATCTCGGGAGGCGTGGTATAGCACAGCTGCCTGAAATGGATGCCGTCTTCGGAAACGGCGATCCCCGAACGGGTGATCATTGGCTCTACGTTGTGCTCCTCCCATTCGGGATAATTGCGGGGATAATAGTTCGGTACGGCAATTCCCGTGGGCCAGCAATCAAACCGGTAGGGCTGCAGCGCATAGCACATGTAAAACAGTCCGTCAAGCTTCACCACCCTGGCATCTTCCACGCTTCCCCCGGAAAAACCCAGCATTTCTCCCGCAAATACCGGCTTATCCGAAACCGAGGTAAAATTCACTCCATCATGGCTTTCCAGAAGCCCGATACTGGTCTGAAAGGGTTTTAGAGAGCCGGCGGCCCTTTCATACATTAAAAACCTGTCCCCCTCCAGAATCACACCGGGGTTGAAAACGGAGACCCTTCTCCAGTCGTA
>JAFADI010000080.1 GCA_023424965.1 Bacillota bacterium | reverse complement strand
CTGTTTGATATGTCGGCAGCAAATACAGGAACTGACCCGCCAAGCAGCAGTATATTGGCCAGCAAAAAAATAACCAATAAGCTTGCCAACCCTCTCTTTCTGGTTTGTTTGATACTTGGATACCCTTCACAACTTTTAACCATACTTTCTACACTCCTTTTTTGTTTATTTCAGAGAGTAGCCGTATTTTAACCCCTAATCTTTTTCTGAGGAATTGCTGATATAGCTACTCCCCTCTTAATTTTAATTATAAGATGATCACTTTTAATACTAAATTCTAACATATTCATATTGGTGGTCATATTTCATTTTTTGATTGGTGCATCGCCATGATTGCTGCTTCAACCCTAAAGCCTATATTGTATCAACAGGCATTCTAACCTCTACCCTGGTACCTTTACCCATAACGGATAGTATGGTTACCCCGTAAACATCGCCATATAGGAGCTTGATCCTTTTATCCACATTCTTGATCCCAATACTGGACCCATCTGTATTCATTGCACTTTCTATTATTTCCTTTGGCATCCCTTTTCCGTTATCTTCAATACAGAAGCATCTTGTTTCCCCTTCCATGCTTCCGGATATTTTTATAAGCCCTCCCGAATCCAGTTCCTGGAATCCATGAATAACAGCATTTTCTATGAAAGGTTGTAAAAAGAGTTTTGGCACCCTCTGGTTATAAAAGGACTCCGGAAAATCAAATTCTGCAATAAACATACCGGTATACCTGTTAGACATAATGTGCACATATCCCTTAAGCCATTCAAACTCTTCTCTGAAGTGCACCAGCTCCCGTGTATTGTGCATAGTGTACTGGAGCATGGTAGATAAGCTTAAAATCATCTTGCTTATTTCCGCCTGCCTGTTTGCTTTCGCCATCCAATTGATTATATTCAGCGTGTTTGACAGGAAATGGGGATTCATTTGCAGGTTTAGAGCCATGATTTGAGCTTCTTTCTCCCTGATTTCGGCTTTGTATTTCTGTTCTATCAGAAGTTCAATTTGCTCGTTCATTTCATTAAAGCTTCTGATAAGTATTCCCATTTCATCATCACCCGTCTCTTCAATCCGGTTTTGGAAATTTCCTTTTCTCATTTTCATGGTTACAGAAATCAGATTCTTAATGGGTTTTGATATCCACCCTGAAATAGCGATCGCCAAAGAACATGCTATAAGCATAACAAGCAACGACATTAAAAGCGAGTAACTCCACAATTGGGGCAGCGTGTTCAAAATACTGTTTACAGGTATTACAGCAACCGATATCCATCCGTTGACTTTCATCGTGTCAAAACAAATAAGCATCTTTTGTCCGTTGACCTCAATGATTTCCCTCCCGCTTTTTTCATCCACCACCTTATTTATCCACACCGTAGAGAGTTTCTTACTTACCATTCCTGGATCGAGGCAGGATACAACATCGCCTTCTTTTGTGATTATATAGTATTCAGTCCCTTTGAGATTCACCGTATCCTTATATAGATCTCTTAATTTGCTTTCATCAAAGTTTATAACCAGAACAGGTCGTTCCTTATCTTGAGGAAGAACAGTGATATTAAAGCTGGGCCCCCTCGTATTTGAGGTATTGTTAGTGTAGTTCATGCTTGTCAGATTTAATTCTTTTACCATGGAAAACATATAAGGGCTGCTGAGCAGCGAGGAATCCTTGATATCATTTATACCATAGGCATCTCTGACGTTATAGGTTGGAACCCATAGCGTTATGCCTTGTCCATTTATTGCATCCAGATATAGTCTTGTCTTTAGAATATTGTCTTTATTATAGAAGGCAATATTGTCTACTCCGAATCTATACTTTTTGGTTATGATGAAACTTGAAGAAATATCTTGAAATTCCGAAAAGTACTTGTTCAGAATCGAAATTATTGTTCTGTCGGTTGTGACAAGAGCATAATCGTCTTCCGGAAGTACTTTATCAAAAATATTATACATCTGCTCATCTAAGACAAAGGTTGTAGACCTTTCCATGATTTGGGACAGCTTTAAGTTGATTATATTATTATTTGTTTCGACAATCTGAAAAATGTTTTGCTCGGCATTGGACAAGATTGTTCGAGAACTCTGGTCATAATAGATAGAACTGGTAAAGAAAGTTGCAATTCCTATAAGGATGACATAGGATAATATCAACTTTGTCCTTAGCTTCAAATTCTTATACGTTCCCAATATCTTAACAAGTAACTTCATGGAACCTCCTTGGTATACAGCCTTCTGTACTCTTCCGGGGTCATGCCGAACACGTTTTTAAAAACCTTGTTAAAATATTTTGGATCTTTATATCCAACTTTTTCTGCAATTTCATATACTTTCAAGCTGGTCTCCAGCAGTAATACCTTACCTCTTTCAAGCCTCAATTTTAAAAGGTAATCGCTGAAATTCATGCCGGTATAATTTTTAAACAGGCTGCTGAAATAGTTGGTATTGAAGTGGAAGACACCTGCAACCTGTTCAAGTGATATTCCTTGCATATAGTTCTTTTCTATGTATTCCAAACACTTTTGAAGAATAGTGTCATGTCTTTTATCCCGTTGTTCGTTTACTATATCAATTAATTGAATCACCAGACGTTTAACCGCATTTATAAAACTATTCAAACCGGGAAGTTGAGGTAAATCCTGACTGATCTTACAGGCAATTTTCTCCAAATGTTCTTCAACATATTTATTTTGGGCTTTTTTAAATTGGTTCGCTACTATGCCAATCATCGTTTGGATATATATCGAAGGGCTTGGATATCCATTCGATAAAAGCTTACCAGAAATTAATTCGATTTTTTTTAGTGCTGCTTCACTTTTTCCATTTCTTATTGCTTCTTCTAATTCCTCTTCATCTTCTTTAAGTTTTATAAAGGGAAGAGTATTATTGCCATGAAATTCCGAATGGATAAAAATATTTTTTTCTTCGAAATAAAACTTAAAGTTTAAGGCTTTCTGTGAGTTTGAGAATACTTCATGGATTTCATCAAGTATATTTGAACTCATATTTCCAATTGCCATGATCGCTTTAATACCGTAATACGAGCTTAAATTGTTCAGAAACCCGGTAAAACATCTTTGCCATTTATCTGTGCAAATATCGAATTCTTCAAGGGAATTGATTACAGTAATCATTATTCTGTGGCTTTCATTGAAAAAGAAGGAAATGGAATGTCCTACAGGATTAACAACCTCTTTGATCCTGTATTTTATGTTTTGGAGCGCTTCATTTACTTGAACCTCTGTATATTGAGCATAAATTTCATTAAAATTCAACATCTCGGTAATTATAACTGTTCCTGTTCCTCTAAAAGGGAAGATTTTTTCGATTTCCGCCAGTTTTTCACCCTGAAGCGATCCCCTTACCCATTTATTCAACTGTGATTCCAGATAAACCGGAAAAGTGTTATCCAACTGGCTCTTCAAAGACAGCCTTTCGTTCAGGAGTGATGCCTCAGCCGCAAGTACTTCTTCCGCCTTTTTGAGAACTTCAATTAAATTCTCATCTGAAAACGGCTTGAGCAAATAATCGAATGCACCAAGCTTGATGGCTTTTTGGGCATATTCAAACTGACCGTATGAGCTTAATATTATAACCTTTAACTCCTTTAATTTAGGACCAAGATTTTCAATAAGCTGCAAACCGTCCATAACAGGCATTTTAATGTCAGTAATGACAATGTCCACAGGATTGGTGTTTATAAACTCGAGAGCGGCTTTCCCATTCCTGGCTTCTTCAATCTTATAGCAGGGCCTCAATTCTCTTAACATAGCCGCAAGCTGACACCGATGGCCGGGCTCATCATCAACAATTAACAAGCTATACATATGCGCCTCATTATATCATAATCAACATAGTGTATAATTCGACGCACTCTCTCATTTTCCCTACACGATTTGGGGGATTATTCTCACATTAGTGGCTTTTTATCAGAAGTTTAATTTCCGGTATTCCACTGTTATTTCTGCCGGATCCACACCTGCATTTCTCCGGGACCTCTATTGCCCCATACGCTGTAAGGCACGGCCTTGATTCTTACTGGCTTTTCATTCTTACTGGCCGTACGGTACAGGTTGATACCCCAGTCTGATTCATCTGTCCTGCAAGCGTCACACTCAATCGTTACTATTCCGCCTAATAAGTCCTTTGAAAATTCTGCTGTCAGATTGGCATCCAAAGGTACTGAAATGGCAGAAAGGTTGTCTCCATTATCACTTTCTTCAAGGCAGTACACCAATGGGCCACGTTGAATGGCAATCTTTCCTGCGTCTGCACGAACAGCCGGATTTGCCTGAATCAACTCAACAGGCATGTCTAAAATAAGCTCAATGAGATCTCCTTCACTCCATACACGCTTGATTTTTGCGTATCCGTCTGCCATTTCCTCTTTAATTGCAATGCCGTTAAGTGTGAGTTGATGTTTTTTGCACCATCCGGGAATCCTCACCGCAACCGTTAATTCCTTTTTATCCAGGGGAGTTACATCAATTCTAACTTTCCCGTCCCAGGGATAGTATGTCTTCTGTTCCAAAGTGAGCACGGTTCCATCCATTTCAATATCTGTCTTGCCTCCTATGTAAAGATGTGTATAAACCGTATTGTCATTGATTGTATATATGTATTGTCCAAGTGATGACAATAGTCTTGCCACATTCGGCGGACAGCAGGCACAGCTGAACCATTTCTGTCTTACTGGTTTTACATGCTTATAGGTGGCATTTTTCTCACACGCCTCAGGCAAGACCTCTAACGGATTTACATAGAAGAAGCTTTTCCCGTCCTGTGCCATTCCAGCTAACACATTATTGTACAATGCCCTTTCCATTTCATCTGCATAGCGGCCTTTAGGCTCTATTTTAAGCATTCTGTGAGCAAAGAATATCAAGCCGATGGAAGCGCATGTCTCGGTATACATCGTATCATTAGGAAGGTCATAATCAAAAGAGAAAGATTCTCCATAGGCCATTGACCCTATCCCTCCCGTAATGTACATCCTTTTGGAAACAATATTGTCCCACATTTTCCGGCAAGCCTCCAGCAACCCTGCGTCTCCGGTCAATGCCGCTACATCGGCCATCGCTGTAAGCATATATACGGCCCTTACGGCATGGCCTTCTGCCGTAGTCTGCTCTCTAACCGGAAGATGCGTTTGGTTGTACATTGGATTATGCATTAAAAAGTCAGGAAAGTGATCTGTTTTCCCTCTTCTCTCATATTCAATATCAAAATAGTATGGCTTTTGTCCCCGCTCATCCAGAAAATATTTGCTGAGTTTCAGATACTTGTCCTCACCGATCACCTCATACATCTTCACCAACGCCAGCTCTATCTCCTGGTGCCCGTCATAGCCTCTGATTTTGCCCGGCTCGGTCCCGAATACGGAATCAATATGGTTTGCAAAGCGGCACATGACATCCAGCAGCTTTTTCTTGCCGGTCGACCTGTAATAAGCAACCGCCGCCTCCATCATATGCCCTGCGGTATAAAGCTCATGGCACTCGCGCAGATTTGTCCACCTTTTTCCCGGCTCTTTGATTGTAAAATAGGTATTCAGATATCCATCCGGCTGCTGGGCCTTCTCAATGAGTTCTATGGCCTCATCAGCCAGCTTTTCCAGCTCCGCGTCAGGATGTGTTTCCAGCCTGTAGGCTACAGCTTCAAGCCACTTGGCCAAATCGGTATCCTGGAACACAAAGCCATAGAATTCCCCTTTTTCAAGGCCTGCAGCAATTCTGAAATTCTTAATTGCATGGCTGAGTTCTGCGTCAGGTACTCTGTCATTTATCGCTTCCCACTGATATGGAATTACCTCATTATGGATAAGCTTTATATACTTAGACCAGAAACCGTCGTTTATTTTTACATTCTCTAATGGGATTGTCTCATGCCTCATCAATTCTCTCATTTTATTTCCTCCGCTTTTTGATTTTATTGCATCGCTGGATTTTTGATTGGAACCAGTGATAATATTAAAAAAGATAGGATCAGCCTGATACTGATTTTGTAAAACCTTACACCTCTAAATACTTTGTTAGCAGCATTCTTTAATGAATCCGGGACTTTTACTGAATATCGCATAATTCCATCCCTTCAGAAATTAGCCTTTAACACCTGTCATCACGATCCCCTCTATGAAATACTTCTGCGCAAACAAATAAATCACAATTGAAGGCAGAATTACAACCGTTGTAGCTGCCATCATAAGATTCCACTCTGCCGCATAGCTGCCTATAAACTGTTGCAAGCCCAGCATAAGTGTAAACTTCTTTTGTGAATTAAGATAAATCATTGGTTCCAGAAACATGTTCCAATTACTTAAATATGTAAAAAGTCCTACCACGATCAGTGCCTGCTTGCTAAGCGGGAGAATTACTTTGGAATAGATTTGCATAATACTGGCTCCATCCATATACGCCGCCTCGTCCATTTCCTTGGGTATACCCATATAGAACTGCCTTAAAAGAAATATGTTGAATAATCCCCCTCCAAAAAAGGCCGGAAGAATAATGGGAACAAAGGTATCCGTCAAGCGCAGGTAACTCCATCCGATAAAATGAGGTATGATAAGTACTGAAATGGGCAGCATCAAAGCTGTCATCAATACACCAAAAATCTTGTCCCTTCCTGGCCAGTCAATCCTTGAAAACCCGAATGCACATATGGAACTGGACAATACCGCCCCAAATCCGCCTACTACCGTGATAAATATTGTATTCAAGAAATACGTGCCAAAAGGCTGTGAGGTTAATGCATTTTTATAGTTGTCTAGATTAAAAACAGGGGGAAGCAATTGAATGTCAGGCGAGAAAATATCACCCGCTGTAACAACCGCAGTTCTAAACATCCAGTAGAAGGGGAAAAAGCATATGACAGCTCCGACGCCCAGAATGAGATATATAAAAATTTTTCCGATGATCATATCTTTTTTCATTTTTTCTTTACATCTCCTTCATAGTGGACTAATGAATTTTGTAGTTTGAAAAATACTGCAGTAAATAAACCGATGATTATTAGAAGTATTACCGCACTTGCACAGGCCGCACCCATTTCAGAAAACCTGAATGCCTTTATATATATGTTCGGAACAAGCAAAAGACCGGCATTGTTCGGCTGTCCCATCATGTCATTGCCCCTGCCCGGTGTAAAGATAACAGTCTGCACGAAGGTCTGGAAGGCGTTGATGAACCCGATAACCGTATTAAAGAAAATTATTGGTGAAACCATCGGTATGGTAATGTAAACCAATTTATGCCATGCATTCCCGCCATCAACATCAATTGCTTCGTATAAATGCCCGGGTATCGTCTGTAAACCAGCAAGAAAAATGACGATAAAATTCCCGCATATCCATAAGCTGAAAAAGATAAATGACGGGATAACGGTGGTATCCGACGAAAGCCAGGTTGAACCGGGAAGTCCGACTGCCTTTAACAATTGATTGATAATCCCGAAATCAGGCTGCATCATCCAGAGGAAAATGGAACAGCCTCCTGCCACCGGTATAACTACAGGAAGGTAAAATATCCCTCTTAGAAGCCCTCTTCCTTTAATTTTGGTGTTTAAAAGGTAAGCGATAAAAAATGCAAATATTATATTTAACGGAACACTGCCAAGCACATAATAAAATGTGGCTTTTATCGAAGGCCAAAAATATATGTCTTGACCGGAGAACATATTTATGTAATTTTTCAAACCCAAAAATGTTGTTTTTTCAGCTCCAAAGGAAAAATCCGTTAAGCTCAAGATAATTGTAATAATAAGCGGTATCAATACAAAGATTAGATATCCTAAAATAACCGGAGATGTAAGAAGTAACCCGATGCCCAACTTTTTCAGGTCTTTTCTTTTTTGATCCTTTTTTATTAAATTTGGTGAAGTATTTAAATCATATACCAAAATCAGTTTCTCCTTTCAAGGACAATTTTAATGAGAGCCGGGGATATTCCCGGCTCTCACTAAGCTATATAGGAGGATATCATCAACTACCTGTCATACCTTCCTTTAAATTCTGCCTGTGCTTTGGGCTCCGCCTCCTTTAAAGCTTGTTCGGCTGTTTTCTTGCCCATCCATACATCGTCCCATGAGCTTGTGATAATGGGAATAAGCTTTGCGTTATTTTTCAAATAAAACTGGGGAGACTGTACGCCATTTTTCAGGAACTGGTTCATCATTGCATCCTTAAATCCAGCCGGGTGCGCTGCAGGGTTAGCATCAACCCATTTTGCAATAAGGTCAGCATCGGTGTACCATTTCTTCATTGTAGGCATCCACAATCCGCTCGAATACAATTCAATGGCTCCTTCAGGATTAGCCATCCACTTAAATAACTGCCAGGCTTCATCAGGATGCTTAGAATCCTTGAAAACAACAGTGGCTCCGCTAACACCAACGGTAACACTCTTTTTCAGTTTGGGAAGAACTCCAATGTCAAAGTTAACCTTGGCAGCTCCCAAATCAAGATTTATCCACTGTCCTCCAACTGCGCATGCTGCAAGCTTTGACTGAAGCGCAATATTCATTGCAGGAAGAGATTTTGCAGCCAGCGGTGAAGGAGCTACATGGTGGACATTGATAAGGTCGGCGAGCTTCTGAACAGCTTCAGCTGTTTCAGGTGAAGTAATTGTTAATGTTTTGCCGTCTTCCGATGTCCATGCGCCGCCGTTACTTGCTATAAAGTTGTATATCGGGTTATCCCAGGTTTCAAACATTAAACCGTACTGTTTGATATTTTTGGGATCAAAAGCCGGGTCCGCCGCGTTTTTGCCGTTTTTGTCAATGGTAACCTTTTTCAGCATATCAACGAATGCATCCCAATCCATCGCTGTCTCTGCTGTTGCCGGAAGGGAATCAATACCTGCTGCTTTTAAAAGATCTTTGTTGTAGTATAACCCGAAGCATTCACCTGCACTGGCTATCCCCCATGCATTATCGGGAGCAACTGTAAACCAGATATTGTCAAGGAAATCTTCCTTCTTCAATTGGGTATCCTTTGCAAACATCTCGAAAAGGTTTACAAACTTTCCCTGGTTAGCCCAGGTATCTCCGAGATCACCGGTCATATATCCGGTATCCGGGGAATTATTGCTGGCAGCCATCGCTGTTATCTTTGCATTGTAATCCCCACCAGGGATCTGGACTGCTTCTACCGTTACGTTTGGATTTTTTTCAGTGAACTGTTTGCATGCTTTTTCAATTGCCGCCTTTTCATTTGGGCTTCCCCAATAGGTAAATGTCAGTTTGACAGGGGCAGCTGTTGCATCCGCTTTTGCTGTTTCTTCTGCTTTTGTTCCTTCTGCAGCATTTGTTGTGTCTGGTTTTGCCGTGTCTGTTGTGCTTCCACAGCCTACCAGCGCCAGTCCCAACAATAATGTAACAACGAGGCACCCCGCAAGTAACTTAACCGTTCTTTTCATTTTTCTCCTCCTCAATATGTAATTTGTATTTAAGGATTTACAGTATAAAAGCCATACTATCCTAGGATTAAATTGCTTTTATTGTATCGCTCCCATGATTTAATTTTACACGCGATAGAATTTAGATAATATTCCAACATTCTCATATTGGTGGTCTACTTTCACATCTTACTTGAGATGAGATTTGGTTACCGAAATTGCACAGACTGGCCTGGAACGGATTTACAGCGCGGGGAGAAAATACTTCACTTTCTATCGGGTGCAAATTAAAAAATGGCTTTTCAAAAACAAAAAACCCCTTAGATAAATTAATATAAAGTACTAAATTATCTTAGGGGTATAATCCAACGATTATCCTTATCATGCTAAGTTTTCAAGACGATTCAACAATGTCCATGCACAGTCCCGGCCGGCCGAACATTCATATTATCTCTGATAATATAATTTTCCAAATCCATTTTCCATTTTTATGACAATACTAATTATCCTTCACAACGCCTGTCATTCCTCCAGCTTCTTTTGCTCCACGACAAGAGATTTTGCAAGGAGGTTCAGTGCCTTGATATTCAATGCAGTCAGCCGCTCCACCTCTTCGCTCACCTTTTCCTGGATGCTTCGCAGCAGGGGCTTTATGGTATAGCCATATATCAGCACCAGGTCCATCTCGATATAAATCCCGTCAGGGTGGTTTTCCGCCCTGAACCTGGATATCCTGTGGACTCCTTCGATGCTTGACGCTACATACTCGATAATCTGGTAAATGGTATAGTCGGATATGGTATACCGGCCAAGATAGCTGAAGGTAGGCCTTACCACGGATTTTTCCCCGATGAGCTGGTAGCTGCCCTTTCCTTTTCTCTTGAATATCTGCAGGGGGTCAAGGAAATAGCCGGAAAAGTCTTTCTTTATTTCAAACGTAGGTACGGGAATGACGTGCTTCCCCTGTTCCCTCCGGGTAGAAATGGCCTGCTTGATTTCGAATTCACTTGCCACATCGGAAATCAGTACCTTTTCACTTATGGGCGGGAATTCCAGCCTTTTTGCAATGGTCTCCACCATGCCGTCCGAGGTGCCCAGGATAAGGATGGCTTCAGGATCATAAATCCTTACAACCCGCTTTATCTCTTCTGCGTGGTCATTGTTGGTAAAAAGGGCACATTTGATAGAGCCTATCTTTGTCGTCTCTCTTTTTGCAGAACGTCCCCCCACAATGCGGTTTCCCCTAATCAGCAAACCGTCGTCTATTATAAATTCGATTCCTCTTTCTCTTGCGACCCAGGTGGCTCGATGGCTCTTCCCCGTGCCGCTGGGCCCGATAAATGCTACTGTTCTCAAATCCGGTTATACCTCCAGGCATTACAGCAAAATATGTACATCCGCTTTCCAGACCGGCGTCTTTCAGATTAAATACATTTTATCACACATGGGCGAGTTATTTCAAACAGTCCGGAAATGGAGGTGAAGGCTTCAAAAAAACCGCTAAAAAAAGGGAAAAAGAGAGCTATCAACTCTCTTTTCTTTCCCCCGGAAAATTCTTCTTTTGTTGTTTTAAATGTTCGTCTTCAGTAACTTCGTAAGTTTATCTTTTGTAAAAAAATGAAAATTTGTTTTCATCACACGGGTGAATCCGGCTTAAATGCTGGCTTTGGTACATTACGGCCATTGCCGGACCACATTATGTATTTAAGAGTATTCCAGAACACAGCATATGGTGTTCACACGATATATTGTATCATTTGATATAAACTTGTCAATATATATGCATAAAATATTATGTAGGAAATTAGGACTATGTTTTTCGGGAAAAAATTTAAAAGCAGGCAAAAGCCTGCTTTATGAGTATCCGGTTTGTCATGGTTTATCAACATTCCGTCTGGTGGTTTACAATATATGCCATGCATGTTTCACATCCATTGCATACGATGATTTTACCAGTAAATACATTTTTAATGGTCTCCAAAAGTTCTTTGTTCTTAAACTTCCCAATGCTGTGGATAATAATCTTTTTGGGAGCCATGGTTATAAGTGAACTGACCAGCAGATCGTCGTGGTTGACCTCCCCTTCTGAAATCTCATTTACAAATTCCTGTATGCACTCATTGGTTATTTCTCGCAAAGATTCATCCAATAAAATATACTTGTCGTCATAGTCGGTCATGACATGGATGATGTCGAACTTTGGCTCCTGGATATCGACAAAATATCTGAGAAGCCTTATAAATTCTTTGTATTCCCTATCCATCAGGAAATCATCTACCGCTTTTTCAACGATCTCTTCCAGATCCTTTATATATTCCTTCAATCTGAAATTGACAAAGCCGTCAAGAATCAGGTTATTGGACCGTTCGAAATATTCAAAAAGCTTGCGTACAATCACATTGCGCCTGCGTATCTTAAAAAGCGTGTTGAAGAAGTCCTTGTCATCGTTCTTAATGATTTTGACGGCTAGGCTCAGGATGTCTTTCTTTTCCTTGGAATTAAAATAGCAATAGTTGGTATTTATGATCCTGGTTATCAGCTTTTCCTCATACTGCCTGATGATATAGTCCGCAAGAGCGTTTGAAACATGGACTCTCAGGGCATCATACGCCTGGATTGGTTTTTTATTTAAAATTTTGTCCTCATCCAGAGAGCAGATTATGGAAGTCGAATCACCGGAATTAACTTCATCGATGGAATATTTTATTTTTTTGTTCTTCAGCTGCTGTAGTTCACCGGTTAGATGCTGCATTACATCATCAGCACAGTTGTTAACACCTATGCAAAGATACTGCATCAACTTCACTTCCCTTCAAGTGTAGTATATGTTTTCGAAAATTGTTGTATGCAGCAGTCCTACTATGCAATTTTTGCCATACATTTTCCAATTAAGTTTAATTTTTCTTATTGCCATACCTATTTTTTCCGTAGAAGCCCACCTGTGTAACCTGCCCACATCATGATTTTCAAGCAGATTATCATTATTTCTGCTACATTATATGCGTATTCAGTTCGTAAGTTACTATGGGAGCGTCAGATTCAACAATAAATTGGGCTATATTTGAATGGGAAGAATGGACCCTACGTCGACAATTTGTTCCGGTGAAAGGCATACCGGCTCTATATTTCTGGACAAAAGGAAAGCACGGATTTCCGGACCCGATTTCAAGCTGTCCAGGTCCCCTGTGACAGCCCACTGATGTCTCCCCAGCAGGCCGGTGCTGCCGCCTATAAAGCCCATGTCAAGGCCCGGCAGCCTTATGCCCCTTTCAGGCTCTATCAGCAGGACATCCATACCCTTTTTGTCCGCCGCCCTGGCAATCCCTTTATCCGAGGTTATAATACTTTTTTCATCGACAACGGACACGGAACATTTTGCGTACCCCTGTTTGACATTGATAAGCTCCACTTCAAGTTTTTTAAGTTCTTCAAGCACTACCGGATCCGTATATCGAAAGTTGTGGATGGCAAAATGCCCTACACGGGCGACGTTAAAGGCGATGTTCATGGGATACCGGCTTCCGAGCTCCGCGGCTCCTCGTATCAGGCAGAACCCATGTCCATCCAATGCGGTCAGTGTCTCCGGACTTATCCCCGGAGCATACACGATTCTGTCACCCCCGATGGGATGCAGAAAAATGTCCGGATGGTGGGAAATGGCACTGTAAAGCCCCGGATAAGCCTTCGTGGCGATTGACTCCACGCCTCTGGCCTGCAGTTCTCCGATGATCCTGCCGTCCGCTCTGCCGTCAATCAAAACCAGCCGCACATCTGCCTGGGGCAGGTTGGGTATATCGATAAAGCCCATCAGCTTCTCTCCTGCAAAACATAATCACAATTGCCCTGTCACTCACATATTATACTATAGATAAATCAAACGGGAAGTAAACCGGAAAAATTTAATAGATCCATATTTCAAAAGAGAGCTGTGGTGATACCTTATGGATAATACAAAAGCTTCGGAATTCATGGGCGCAGTCAGGCAAAACCTGAATTTTCTCAGCCCTGATAGAGCCTTTTCACCTGCAGCGCATGATTTGGCCAGTCTGTACATCGTTTACTCCGAATTTCACAAAAGCGTTGCCATTGTCAAGTCATCGGCAACCGACGCTTCTTTGCTGCAAAAGCTTGAAAGTATTACCCATTCCGTTGAAAATGGAATGCAACTGCTGATAGAAGCCATTGAGCAGGTTACAAACCGTAAAATAGCCGTGTATGTGGCATCGGAAAGCGACAATATATTTCAAATCGCCCGCAGGTTCAATGCCGACTTGCGTGAGCTTTTTGAACTGAATAAGACAAACAAATTATTTTCCATTGAAGAAAACAAACCGGTGCTGGTTCCACAAAAAGTATAGTTACCCCTGGCCTGGCATAAAGTACTCTATGCCGGAACAAACCATAACATAAATAAAAAAATCCCACATACATATATGTATTAGGACTAACTGTCGGTTAACCGCGGAAGCTGGCAGTTATTTAAATAAACCGCGCCTGATGATTCAGGCGCGGCGGTCTTTATAGCCTTATATTTCAATTGACTCGATAATTCCTTTAAAATCTCCAAAACTTTCAAAAGCTATGGTCACACCCTTCTGGCTGGGTCTGAATTCATCACTGTTGCCGTCAAACCAGAACACCCTTATGTCAATATATTTTTTCCCTTTTTTCTCTACCTTCTTGATGTGAATTTCTTCCCTGCTGTTTTTTTCTATTTTCCCAACAAGTTCTTCATGATCCCAAAAATCAGCCATCGCCGTTCCTCCGTATTTTAATATAATGTCTTACAACGCATAAGAAGCCAAAGAGACCGCGTATAAATACAAGCAACGGTCTCATTTATCCATTATATCACATAAGCACCTTTAATAACTTCCCCGGCTTATTTTTTTTAAAAATCATTGAAAATATCAACTTCTCAGGAAATGAGCTTTGTCCTGTAATACATGCATTCATAAAGTATCTTATCAATCTCGGCTTTAATCAGACATGCATCATGCTCAGTAAGGTTCTGGGATTCAAGGCAGCTCTTCAAATCTTTCAAAAGGCTTTCCACCTTTTTTTCCAAAAGAAACATATCCATATCAAACACCTCTTGCCATAATATTGTATATGATTCCATACCGAGATACAGTTACATACTATATATTGTACAATTATGAGAACATATTATCAAAGGAAGTATAGCCTGTAAATAGGACTTTTGTATTAATTTTGAAATATATCCATAATTAATTCATAGGTCCACGTATTTTTGTGTAAATACCAGGAAATAATAAGTTAAAAAGTGAAAAGGAGTTGTAATAATGAATAGAACACCTTTGGATAGACTGGCATTAATCATAGTGATCATTGGCGCATTGAACTGGCTATTAATAGGCTTGTTCCAGTATGATCTGGTAGCGGCTTTATTGGGCGGCTCCGCTTCGTTCATGAGCAGAACCGTTTATACGCTTGTAGGCCTGGCAGGTTTATACAGCATCAGTCTTCTGTTTAGAGAGAACAGTGTGCCCGAAAGAACATAATTGGAAATGTGTTATGTTAAAAAGCACTGGCGGCGCCTATTAACGGATAGTTTAATAGGCGTTGCCGCCTATAGCGGAGTTTAATTCAAAGCTTCGTTTCTTTCATTGGTGTCCATGGTACCACATCCTTCTCCATGAGAATCGGTACATATATTTGAATTGTTGTTGATTATTTTTCTGTCGTTATCATTGAGCTTGATTTTGCTTGAATTTACATCCATGATTCCCCCTCCTTTACCTTAATATATATTCCCTACTTATACAAGCCAGTAACATGGTACTTTTTTCTGACGCTGCTGACATTATTTTCTGTGATATTTTTTTTAAAACCGTAGAAACTAAATGTAGATTATCAGCCGGCAAGGCTGCATAGTCAATAAAAATTATGAGGAGGCTATAACAATGGCTAACAGTAAAACTAAGTTTGATAAGATGAAGTACGAAATAGCTTCTGAAGTTGGAGTAAACTTAAAACAAGGTTACAATGGTGATCTGACATCAAGGGATGCCGGCAGGGTCGGCGGCAACATCGTTAAAAAGGTATTTTCATCTTATAATGGAACCAAATAAGGTAAATAACTTTTAATTCACTTCAAGTGTATCTGACTCAGACAAAGATAAAGCAATACAAAAGGAACGCCCCCGGGCGTTCCTTTTGTATTGAGTTTACATCTCCAAAATCAAGTTTTTCAATTCAAGTAATAAAATATATTCCTGCGCAATATAGGTATAGATAAGAGGTCGTTAAACGGGGGCCCATATGGATATTAGCTTGTTGTTCCTAATACTCACTTCTTTCCTTTTTATAATTTGCTTTTTTCAGGAGCTTTTCCCTTTTTGTTCGTGCTGCAGAATTCTTAAACCAAGACTTTTCTTTAACTTTCATAAAAGAACCGGCCTGACGGGTAGTATATGGGTCTGCAGAAAATGCTGCAGGAAGTACCATATCTCCGGCCTTGCAGACTATAGAAACTATCAGAAGATAAAGCACAAAGTTGAGATGGACATAAATAATTTGGTAGAAGACAGCAAAAAGGGGAAAAGAATGAATAAAACGCCTCAAAAAAAACAATTCTAATATATAAAGCTTATGATAAGCTCGGAAACGGAGGTTATTATGAAAAAACTTGAAGGAAAAATAGTTGGCCTTAGGGATAAGGGCAACGACAGGCTCATTGCAGTGTATCCCCATCCCCTCCAGGGCAACGACAGGGAAATCGAAGACAGGGTTTCTTTCTGGTTTTACCAGCAAAGCTGTGACGCTGAAGAAACTCTCAGGAATTGTTATGTTGATACTCTGACGGACAGGGAACTGACAGATCATAATACCAGCCGCTGATTTTTTGCTTTGCTCACTCTTCAAGCCTCATGGACAGAGCTTTTCTCCAGGAGGCTTTTTGCTTTTATAAAGGAACTCCGTTATAAATACTTCCACACAAGATTCATGAGCTTGACAAGGCCATAGGCTACTGCCGAGATGATGACCGCCGCAAGAAACACCCAGAAAATCATTATATTTCTCATGATTTTAATATTGCTGTAAATGCTTGTAAGGTAATCGGCGGCCTTTGAATTGGCGGCCAGGACTTTTTTGACTTCCGCCATGTCATCCCGGAGCAGCGACATCTGTCTCGTATATTCCTGAATCCTGGAAATCATGAGCCGGTTCTCTTCCTGAAGCCTCAATCCCTCAATATCGATGATCTCCGAAATATCTTCTCCTCCGCCGTCCTCCGTAGGTTCTCTCTGAAACTGGATTTCATCAAGGCTGTACCCCTGTCTGATGAGATAATCCCTGAGCAGCGCATTCGCCTTTTCCTTCATAAACCTGTCTCCGTTCCCGCCATGAGGTAAATCGTTCCGCAAGCCTGCTTTTATATATCTATTAACGCGGCATGCAATTAATTCCATTTCCCAACGGGATTTGATAAATTAAGACAAAAGGAAAGCGCCTTCCAGAAATATTTCGGAAAGGCGCTTTCCTTTATTTCAAATTCTCAACTATTCCTGTTCCCAATTGTGGTAGACGTTCTGGACGTCGTCCATTTCCTCCAGCTTCTCTACCAGCCGGTCCATGAATTCAATCTGCTTGGCATCCGTAAGCGCCGTCATGGTCTGGGGAATCATCTGTACCTCGGCTTCCAGGAACTCATAACCCTTGGCTTCCAGAGCTTCTCTTACCGCTGAAAAGTCTTCGGGACTTGTGAGGATTTCAAAATATTCCTCCTCGGCGTTAAAGTCCTCGGCCCCCGCTTCAAGCGCCTCCATCATGAGGTCGTCTTCCTTTGTCTTGTCGGTCTTTTCGATAAGTATGACACCCTTTTTGTCAAACATAAAGGAGACACAGCCGCTTGTACCGAGATTTCCGCCGAATTTGTCAAAATAGTGCCGCACATCTCCCGCCGTCCTGTTCCTGTTGTCGGTCATCGCCTCTACGATGACCGCAACTCCGCCGGGGCCATAGCCCTCATAGTTGATTTCCTCATAATTGGCTCCGTCAACTTCTCCCGCCGCCTTTTTTATGCTTCTTTCGATATTGTCGTTAGGCATATTTGCGGCTTTCGCTTTGGCAATGACATCCTTCAGCTTGGAATTAGCTGTCGGATCCGGCCCGCCCTGCTTTACAACGATTGCAATTTCCCTGCCCAGCTTGGTAAATATTTTACCCTTCTGTGCATCGGTTTTTCCCTTTTTATGCTTTATATTAGCCCATTTTGAATGTCCAGACATGGTTACCTCCTGTAAATGTTTCACTTAATACCAGATAGCACAAATATAATAACATATAGGAAATCACAATTCCACCTCATAGTGAATGAAGTTTCAAAAAAATATTTCCTTTGAAAAGGCTGCAAACGTGCAGTTTTATCTATTTTAATACTATTATTCTATAATTTAGGAAAATATATTTACATATTCCATAATTTTCTATAGAATTATTTATGTCAATAATTGGTTTATAAGTGTTGATAAATATACCCTATATTTATCCGATGAACTTCCTGATAAATACTACATTGATCTCCAAAGGTGGGCAGCATGTTGAAAATGAGTAGTTCAAGTCTTCTATACAAGTTCATAGTGCTTTCCATTATTGCACTGATAATCCTCTCAATACTGGGTATTACTTTTATATTACCTCTTTTAACCAGTTCAACCGTCAGCCCCGGTTATGCCTTTTCACTGAAATATATTTTTATGGCACTGCTCGCTTTAAACTTGCTGGTCATCATAATTTTGACCCTTTCCTGGTTCAGGTATTTCTCTCAGATGGAAGCAGAAAAACAGTACTGCCTGGACCAGATAAGTTCCATGCAAAACGAATTGGAGAAGCAAAACAAGCTCGTTGCCAATCTGACGAATATGTACAACAACATTGTGGAATATGACAACTTTAAGACAGAATTCTTTTCCAATATATCCCACGAGCTTAAGACCCCGCTGACGGTCATCCTGGGTGCGATCCAGCTCATGAACCAGAAGCATTCCGGAATTCCCCAGGACAGGCGCAATTCCGGCAAACACCTCCACACCATCAAGCAAAATTGCTACAGGCTTCTGCGGCTTGTCAACAACGTACTGGATATATCCCGTCTGGATTCCGGCTATATAAAACTGAACAAAGTGAATGTGAATATTGTCTATCTGATTGAAGAGATTACCCAATCCGTCATTCCCTATGCGGAACAAAAGGGACTCTCTCTGGAATTCGATACGGAATATGAAGAGATAATCACAGGCGTAGACATCGACAAGGTTGAAAGGATCGTGCTGAATCTGCTGTCAAATGCAATCAAGTTTACCCCTTCCGGGGGTAAAATATGGGTGAATATCTCCTATAGAAACAAAAAAGTATTTTTTTCCGTCAAAGATACGGGGCTTGGCATCCCGGAAAATAAGTTCAACATAATTTTTGAACGGTTCCGCCATGCCAACACTTCTTTGACAAGAGAGTATGAGGGTAGCGGCATCGGCTTGTCGCTGGTAAAATCCTTTGTAGAATTGCACAACGGCACCATAAACGTTTCCAGCGAAGAAAACCAGGGCAGCGAATTTGTGATCGAACTTCCTGTCAATGTCTGTGAATCAAGCAGGGACAATGACTGCACGTCGCAAAACCTGCAAAGCAGGATTGTGGAAACGCTGAATATTGAATTCTCCGATATCTATTCCGCCGCCTCGTAGCACCCATCAGTGCAGTGCTACCAGCACACATGCCTGGACCCATGTCAAACCCTTATCCTTGAGCAGTTCCAGCAATTTGTCGTCATAGGTCCCCGGCTGGAGCCATATATTCTGAATTCCCAGTTGCGCCGCCTCTTCAACGATCCCTTTTCCATGCCTCGGATTTACCACCATATCGATAACTTCAGGCTTTTCCGGCAATGACGCCAGGTCCTTGTAGCATTTGTCCCCTTCGATTTCCTTATAGTTGGGATTGACAGGGTAAACCCTGTAGCCCCTGGATTTCAGTTTTTTAAATATCCTGTACCCGAATTTCTCCGGGTTGTCATTGGCGCCTACAACGGCCCAAACCTTTTTTTCAAGCATTATTTCTTCAGCCATCATTTCCTCAGCCATATTATCCTCCCAAACCTTTCCCATGCCTTATATAATTATTTTTCCGTCTTCTCCCAAAGTTATGTACCTTTTCTCTCCCAGGCCCACAATGGCTCTTGCATTTGTGGTCTCCACAATAAGCTTCTCAAATTGACCGGCAGAATCAACAGGGATGTACACCAGCAATTCCACGTCCTGAGTGTATATTATTTCTTTGATGTGGTAGCCCCCGCCCAGGATGGCACTCTGTACCCTGCCGAAAAGGGTATATTCCACAACGACAGACCCTTCGACGCAAAGCTGTTTTGTTGCAATTCCCGCCGCTTCAACGCCTAACGCGGCACATTTGCCGTATGCCCTTATCAGGCCCGCCGCGCCAAGCAATGTCCCGCCGAAATACCTGGTCACAACAACCGCCAGATTCTGGACCTCCATGCGTTTGATTACTTCCAATACGGGAAGTCCTGCCGTTCCCGCAGGTTCACCGTCATCGCTGAAACGCTGCATTATATTCGTACCAACAATGTAATAGGCATAAACATTGTGCGTGGCATCCCAGTACCTGGTTTTAAGGCCGTTGATAAAGGCCAGGGCCTCTTCTTCGGATGCGACGGGCTTGACGCTGGCTATAAATTTTGATTTTTTCTCCTCGGTTTCTGCAGTCGCGCTGCCAAGAACCGTTTTAAACTGTTTCTGCACTTTAATCTCCATGATTTAAAGCTGTGCTCATTATATCGATAACATACTTTAAACGCAAAAATAAATCAAGGTTGTTATCGATGAAATTCGCACAGTTTGGATTTATAGATTTTTGAATTTAAAGCTGTGCTCATTATATCGATAGCGCTCATTAAAACTAAAATTGAATTAAGGTAGCTATCGATGAAATTCACGCAGCTTAGCTTGTGGAAATTCTGAATTTAAAGCTGCATTCATTATAAATGGCAGCAATTTTACTTGCTACCATCTATATATAAACTTATTTTATTTTTTCATTATTAATTTAATTAAAGTAAATAAATTATAAATCAGGCCAATTCCTTATATTTTTGGTAGGATAAGCTCAGCAGCGATCTGTCCTGGCTGTATGTAACCAGTCCCATTGCCACATCAATATTGTAAAAGCCTCCAGCGATAAATTTTTCGTTTTCTTTGATTTTGAACTTTTCTTCGGGGGATTTCATTATGAACCAAGTGATTTTGTTGCAGACCGGTCTTTGACGTGTTACAGAAAAGAATTCATAACTTGTTCGTCCTGCTGTGGAAACTATCTCTGCCGAGACACCGGCTTCTTCCTCAACCCTTTTCAGGGCTACCTCATTTGATAAGTCTCCGTTACGCATAACTCCTTTGGGTAAAATCCATTCACCCTTTTCATTCTTCAAAAGTAGGACCTTATCTCTGAAAAAAACCACTCCGCCTGCGCAGTTCCTAACAAGCATAATAAAAACCCCTTTCATTATTTAATTTGTTAGTTTAAGAGATGGAAGGATACACAAAATATTGTTAATCAGAAGTAAAGTGTTTACAATATTTTAATGTATGTATATATTATACTACACCTGATAAGCTTTTTATACAATTCATATTACTGGGAAGTTGATTAATTTACATCAGCTTTTCATGTTATTATCGTTTATTACCATAAAATCTCTAACCTTTTCAATTTTTGATATATTTAGCGTTCCTTTGAGCAAGGTTCCCTTTTCCGTATACTCCATTTTTGTCACCGTCCCATTATCGTGCAGGTATGAAAGCAGCCAGCCTTCGCTGTAAGGCGCCAGTATTTCCACCTGGATCTTGTCGGCAGGCAAAATCTCCGACATGCTGCGGAGCAAATGATCAATCCCCTGTCCCGTCAATGCAGAAATTTCAACAGTCTTTTCGTAGTCTCCGGCGGCAGGTATCCTGAAATCACCGTGGGCCCTGTCGGCCTTGTTTAAAACCAGAATCACCGGTTTACCGGAAACACCCAGTCCAAGCAAGATCTCATTCACTACCTTGATCTGGATTTCGGCCTCTTCGCTGGAAATATCCGTTACATGGAGGAGCACATCGGCATAAACCGCCTCTTCCAGGGTAGATTTAAAGGCCTCGATAAGGTCATGGGGAAGTTTTCTTATAAATCCCACCGTGTCGCTGAGCAGCAGTTCTCTTCCGTCAGGAAGCGCCATTTTGCGTGTCGTGGGATCCAGTGTGGCAAAAAGCTTGTCCTCGGCAAAAATATCCGAACCGCAGAGCCTGTTCATCAGGGTTGATTTGCCCACATTGGTATATCCCACAAGAGCAATTACAGGCATATCGTTCTTTTTACGGCCTTCCCTCATTAATCCCCTTCTTCTTTCCAGGTCCGCCAGCTCAGTTTCCAGGGCACTGATTTTTCTCCGGATATGCCGTCTATCCACCTCAAGCTTTTTCTCGCCAGGCCCCCTGGTGCCGATTCCGCCGCCAAGCCTGGAAAGCTGCCCGCCCAGGCCGATAAGCCTTGGCAGCCTGTACTTCAACTGGGCCAGCTCCACCTGGAGCTTTCCCTCCCTTGAATGGGCCCGCTGGGCAAAGATATCCAATATCAGCGTTGTCCTGTCAATGACTTTGATTCCCACGATCTCTTCGAGGTTTCTCACCTGGGCTCCCGTCAGTTCCTCATCAAAGATGACCACATCGGCATTCAGAGCCTGCCTGACCAGATTAAGCTCCTCAACCTTGCCTCTCCCTATGCAAAATGCCGCGTCCTTGACATTCCTCCTTTGAAGGATCTTCTGCACCACCACCGCTCCGGCGGTAACCGCAAGCTCTTCCAGCTCGTCCAGCAGCCGCTCTCCCTCACTTCTGCCATTCACCATTTTTCCCTGCGAAGTCTCCAGTCCCACCAGTATCGCCCGTTCCACGTCCAACTCATTGGTGTGGGTAGTTTGGATGGCATCCCTTTCCAGATCGGAAATAATTCCCACAAGGGAATTCATCCGATGGTCCTCAAAGCGGAAAGGGCCATAGATTTCAGCCCTGCTGAATTCACCCCTTTCATCCCTGACCGGAATTGCCGCAAAAATACCTGTGATATGCCCATCCTTCACCCCGATGGCAGCCATGGCATCCAAGCGCAGATTCAAGAGAGAGCTAATGTCTACGCTTGAAAGATTTGCTTCACCGTCGGGATGTGTGTGAATGCATCTTATCCCCGTCAGCCGCAATTCCCCCCTGCGGCCTTCCACACCCGGAAGGGAAACAGTTCCGCTGTCTCCAACGCTTATTTCAATGATTTGTCCCTTCCTGTTCAGGTAAACAGCTATTTCACGGTTTATTCTGCCTGTGAGGTCCGCCATTTTCAAGGCAAGCTCCCAGGGTAAGAATTCATTTCTATCCCCATGGATATCATACAATGCTTCCAATTCATTAATGATGCTTTCTTTCAGCGACTGTAAATTGCCGTTAATTGTTATAATCCTTCAGCTCCTTTGCGGTTAACACGTAATTGATATTTGTATGATTATATCACCCGGGCAATAGGCTGTAAATTATCGCCGGGTTCCCCTGCCTTTTTTCTGCTCATAAGCTCAACCGATTTCCCCGATTGAAATGCTTATCCTGTAATTTCCGTACTTCAGCAGCCGGTCAAGAAATTCATTCAGCCCCTCATGATTGGCCGTACACACCTTCAACCAGTAGCATCCCCCTCCGCTGATCCTGTGCATTTCCAGCACTTCCTGCCTTGATTTGGCAAATCTCTGGAAGGCATGATGATCGCTGCCTGTCATAAAAACCGTGACGAATGCAGTAATTGTACTGTCCAGCTTGCTTTGATCGATTTCAATGGTGAAGCGCTTTATGACACCTGCTTCTTCGAGCTTCCTTACCCTTGCTGCAACGGCCTGGCCTGTCATATGTACTTTTTCCCCAATCTCTTTCCACTGAAGCTTTGCGTTTTCTTTGAGCTGTTTTATTATCTCAAGGTCGATGCTGTCTATCATCTGCGCTATTTTCCTTTCATGAAGAAATTTCAGGGTATTGAACTTTTTCTTCGCAAAATTGAATATCCCTTCTGTATCTACTACAATTTTAATATAAAGCCTGCTTGCTTAAAAGCTGGCAGGGGGGTTTAATAAAATATACATGGAGGTTGAACCCATGCAAATACAGGCAATACGCCACGCCACAATGCTTGTTGACATACAAAGCAGGAAAATCCTGATCGACCCCATGCTGTGTGGAAAAGGCGAAATGGCTCCCGTGAAGACGCTCCTGGACAACAGGCTCAATCCTCTTGTGGACCTCCCCTTTGGCCAAAACCATTTGGAGAAACTTCTAAATACTCTGGATATGCTGCTGGTTACCCATATGCACCGGGACCATTTTGACGGCAAGGCTGCTGAGTTGATCCCAAAGCATATTCCCGTCCTGTGCCAGCCCGGAGATGAGAAAAAACTTGCTGCGCTGGGTTTTGCAAATGTCGCTGCCATCGATGAGAGCCTTGTGCTTGATGGGCTTAAGATCTCAAGGACCGGCGGGCAGCATGGGGAGGGAAAAACAGCGGAGAAAATGGGCAAGGTTTCAGGCTTCGTTCTGGAAGCTCCCGGGGAGCCAAAGCTCTATGTGGCCGGAGATACCATATGGTGTAAGAGCGTCGAAGAAGCTCTCTCCTTTCACAAGCCGCAAATCATCGTCCTGTATTCCGGTGCGGCCAGGCTGATCCTCGGCAAGCCCATCACAATGAAAGCGGAAGACATTAAAAAGGTATGTCTGCGCGCAAGGGACTCCAGGGTCATTGCCGTGCACATGGAAGCTTTCAATCATTGCCGTTTGACCCGAAGCCGGCTGAAAAACTATCTTCAAAAACAAAACCTGCTTTCACAGGTTTTAATTCCCAACGACGGGGATTGGATTGACCTTGGATAGAGCCTATTGAAACAGCTTTTTCAAAAGCTCATCCGTCTTCTTTTCTTCAGGATACCAGTACCATAGGTTGTTTACATACCTGGGGGTACCGGGCACCGTATAAAACGTGGTGTTTCCCTCCGGCATGTCTTTTGCCAGCACTGCCAGCGAAATCAACTGTTTGGCACTTAGATTGGTTTTAATATACTTATTGTAGCTAAGTGCCAGCTCTACAGCCTTTAACAGCTGATCCTTCTCCTTCAGCTTCGTATACATGGCTTTAAAGAATTTTTGCTGCCGTTTGATTCTCCCTATATCGCCGTCTTCTGAATATCTCCAGTGTATATAGTCAAAGGCCTTGTTGCCGTCCAACAGTTGAAAGCCCTTTGACAGGTTGGCGCCATGGCTTTTCATGTCGATTTCCACGTCAAGCTCCACTCCTCCCAGCGCATCCACAATTTCAGGAATGGGCTCCATATCCAACGTGAAGTAATAGTCTATCGTAGTATATTTGATGAAGTTGTTGATGGTATCGATAGAGCTTTTTACTCCGTCACCCTTTATGCTTCCAAAAGCATAGGCATGATTGATTTTATCGCTTTTGTTCACTAAAGGTATATAGGCATAGGTATCACGGGGTATATTAAGGACGGTGATTTCCTTCGTTTCCAGATTGATCCTGGCCAGAGCGATGGTGTCCGTGCGGTAAACACCCAGGGTTTTATCCCGCTCCTCCGTTCTGTCAATGCCCAAAAACTGAAGCGTTATTGTATTGTCTTTTGCAGATGAATTCTCCGTCAAATTTTTTCTATCCGCTTCATAGGGGTCTTCTTCTTTTACGTCAACGGATGCCGGCGTGGTAGAGCCCGGGATTTGGCCATCGGGCCTGCTGTTGGCACCGTTCTCATCAACTGCAGTCTTTTTTCCCTGCACCGCAAGCACATTTTTGTAATCCTTTGCGCTGCTGACATATTCCCACGCTCCCAGTCCCAAAGCACATGCAACGATGACGGCAATTCCTGCAAAAAGCAATATTTTTCTTCTAGAAACTTTAACCTTATTTATATTGTCATTTTTAGCACACACCTTCATTCCTCCGGGGTATAGATTTGCCGGATATACCATTACAATACCAACAAAAGCCTCACAGAAATCAACCAATTATATTAAAGTGTATGGAAAAGCTTTACTCTGGTTTTATCTCCGCAAGTCTCCCCCTGGCCACAAGCCGCTGTTCCGCGGACCCCGGCGGGTGACAGGTCGTAAGCGTCACCGCCGGATAGCCTGCGGGCTTTGTAACCGACCAGTCTTTTTTGTATACGGCAAAAACCTTCTCAACCTTGTATATGAATTTGAAGCCTCCAAACTCTAAAATGATGTCGTCTCCTTCGGAAAGCCTGTCGATTTTTGCAAACCATGCGCCGTAGGAGGTTCTATGCCCTGCGATACATATATTCCCTTCCTCCTCACCGGGGAGAGGGCTGATCTCATACAAACCCGGCCCTTTTTTCAGCACTTCCTCCTCCGTCCCATCCACCACTGCTGCCGTGACTTTCAGTCGGGGAATGGATATGATCATGCTTCCGTCACTATAGTCTTGCCTTTGAAGCCCGGGTATATGCAGCTTATTTTCTTGCCCTTCAACAGCACCAGAAGCCTTGCCGCCAGCCTCATTATCCTTTCCCTGCTCCTCAAGGCCCGGTTCCGTTTCCCGCACTTCCGCGTTTTTTCCCTCAGCCTGCAGCCTTTCAGCCCTGTCTGCGGCACTTTTCCCAAGCAGCTCCAGCTGAGCGATTTTCCACCCCGCAGTAATGGCAATGGCGGCTGCAACCATCAAAATCCCTGCGGCTATTAATATTATACTTATATTTTTCCTTGAAATTCCTCGCATCCGTTACACCCCTTTTTCCCCGAATCTCAGAACAATATCCCTGTAAGTGCAGTCTTACAGGGATATATTGATTGAATAACTCTATATATAATATTCTTACCGCAATTATTTCCTTCTCATGAGCACGCTTCCTCCTAGAATCAGAATCCCACCCAGACCTGCTGCCCAAGCCGCCATATCGCTGCCTCCCGTAAAGGGCAAATCGGGTATTTCTGCAGAGGGCTTGTGTACCGGGGCTTTTCCTCCCTCCGGAACAACCGGAATTTCCGGCTCCAGTTCCACAATCTCTTCCTGCTGCGGCTCTGCCGGCACTCCCTGCTCTAACCCTGGCTGTACCCCGGGTTCAGGTACTTCCTCAACAGATGACCCTCCTCCGGGTATGGGGCCATTGCCATTGTCGGAATTGTTTCCTCCTCCCGGAGTCCCTTCATCTTCCTTTGAGCCCCCCACATCCAGCAGCACGGATATGGTTGCAGAAAGGCTTTCCAGTTCGTTTTCCGCTGCTTCATCCATGTGAAGTGTATAATTCACATCAAAGGTATCGCCTTTGATAAGGCTGAATATTTTAAAATTTGCCAGGCTTCCTTCCCCTTGATTCCCATTGCTTTGCAGCATGCTTTCAAGGCTTGCATCCTCTAGCAGCGTTTCATTAAAAACAAACAATTTCCCCTTCTGCAAGGTCAGCTTCATGTTTCTTACGAAGGAATTGTAAACCCTGTCCCAGCTTTCGCCTTCTTTTATTTTGTCCAGGGTAACCTTCAGTCGCAGATCGTTTACATTTATGGGACCAAAATTATTATAAATCCTGATGACCCCTGTTTCGCTCTTTCCCGGATACCAGAAGCCTTCTCCAAAAAGATTCCCTTCGCTGCCAACCTGTCCATTCGGATTGATTGTGACGGTCACATTGGGGTTGCCCGTATTCGAACTTGCATAGGTAATATTGATAATCCCGTGATAGAGGCTGAAAACAATCATCATTACGAGTATAATATCCAGCAGTTTTCTTATCAGAGATCTTTTCCTACCCTTCAACTTATTCACCTCGTTGGTTGATACAAAAAACAGTTGTTTTATACAATTTTACAGCCAGTCGCCGCATTTTGCTTCCCGCCAACGGGTAAACAGCACTACTACTTTCGGGTAATCGCCATGGTTCGTAAGTATCCTGTCATGGCTCAAGCTCTTTATTTTTGGCTGTATCCACCTCAAAGGGCACCGCTTTTATTCCTGATTTTCTGCCATGCTGTGCTGTCGGTTTGCCGCCCTTTTCACTGCCTCCTTTTTTGCCTGCTTCGGTCCTGCTTGTTTCCATCGCCTTCTTCTCCTGCCGGGATATGTGGAAGGCATCTTTCAGATCAAACACATAGGCCAGGTTACCGTCGTAGACATGGAAGCGGGATATATCTTCACTATTGGTACTGTAGGGGTACAAAATGGGTTTTTGGGTTTCATCGGAGATTCTCACCAGATCCTCCATGGACCTTACGGTAAGAGTATTCTCACTGGTTGCTGCAATCTCGCTGCTCAGAGCTGCCAGACGGCTGCCGTGGCTTTTGAAGATTTTGTCCAGGGCTTTCAAATAGGGGTCTGTTCCAGCTTCCGACGAGGTAAAGAAGGCAGTGCCAATCAGGGCTGCCGATACTATGCCTCCGATGATGCAATACAATAGGATAAGGTTCATATTTACAGGGAGACGGACCTTTTTCGTTTCTTCCAGGGCTTTTTGATTTTCTTTCAGTTCATTTTTAATGATTTCAAAACTGCTTGTTCCCAGAGGGATCACCATGGACTGGGATACCTGCTCTTCCACGGGCCCGCTGTCCGTCTCCGCCTTCAGGTTTACGTTCATAAGTACGGAGAGCCTGGTGGGAGTGTTGAGCCTGGCAGTTTCCAGCACTTTTTTTGCAAAGCTGCTGTATTCCTCGTATTTCAGCGCGACGCCTTTTGTGACGGAGGCCGTTTTCCCGGCAGTCTGAAAACTCGTCTTCGGTGTCAGGACAAATTCCTTTTTCCACAGAACTTTAGGCCCCTTGGCTTGTCCGCTGTCCTTCCCGGAGTCCTTTTGCCCCTCCTGGCCTCCTCCTTTGTCTTCATTATTATAGCCTTCCACAACGGCAGTTATGGCATAGTCTCCCTTGATTTGAGCCGCCCGCTCGCCGCTGAAATCATAATTGAAGGTGGCGGTAATGGTATCGACAAATTCGGTAATATAGATGCTCCCTTCGGGAAGGCTGGGCTGACTGTAAAGGATATTGCGCTTCAAGCCGGCGTTGTAACTGACCGCCCCCTTGCTGCTGTATTTGTAAAGAGACAGCTTGTCCTCTCTGAAATGGGGAGTGGTGTACTCCCTATAGGCAAGCAGCAACACCGCCAGGATAATGACGGAAAAGATTACGAACATGGCAGCTCTCACATTTTTGTTGATTTTTAATTTCACGAAGGCCATCTCCCAATTATATGGTTTATTTACATATTTTAACAAACATATACTTTTTATTCAACCCTTTCATTTAAAACATTTTAAGTTTTATACTTTCCCCAAATTGCCAAAGGACATTTTGTCCATATGGCACTAAAGTAGCAGTAGCATAGGTCAATCGTCCTATAAGAAATAACCCGGCAGAACCACAAAACACTCTACCTTCGAAGGGAGAAATGAAAATAAATAAACCCTAAAATAGGAAGCATGACTGAGGCAAATAGAAAATACTCAGGCCGGCAATTTTTTATTTGCTATTCTTGAAAATTAAATTTGAAAAGGAGATTTGTTATGAAAAAGACCAGGTTTTTAGTTCTTGCCCTTGCTGTGGCAGTAATGTTGGTTGGCGCTGGATATGCGTGGTGGAACCAGAGTATTGAAATTACGAGTACTGTGGCAACAGGCCAGTTGGACGTCAATGTGGAAAGTGCATCGATCGTTGCTGCTCCTGCAGATGCACCGTACATTGATGTATCTACTCCTATAGAAAAATCCCAGTATTCGGCAAAGTTAGCTTTGAAAAAGATGTATCCGGGTGCACAGGCTACCGCCTATGTAACGGTTAGGAATACCGGCGACATGAAAGTTAAGGTTGACAGTCCTATATTTGCCATTCAGGATACAAATGCAAACGGTCTTGAGCTAGGAAAATACATTAACCTCTCCGATGTAACATTTACTCCGTCACTTAACGGCTCAGACGGTGTTCCTGTTACTTTAACACCTCAATATAACATTTTGGGCTTTTTGACAGGATATACTTTCCCTGAACCCGTATATATAGAAAAAGGCTATACCGGTACCTTTGCCATCAATGTGACGCTGAAGGGTGCAGAGGTCACAAATGACGAAGAAAATCAAACTGATATGTTCTTCACAATTACTCCCACATTCAAGCAGTTTAACGCTCCGAACTAATGGTATATCTTTCATTTAGAGCAGGGGTATCTCACCCCTGCTTTGTTACTATCGCCCTCCCTAGCAGTTGAATAAAGAGAGGTGTAAAAATGAACAGAGCAAAAATCCTTATCCTTACGTTATTAATCTCAGTTGCTTTGTTTGGAGTCGTATACGCTTATTGGAACCAAACGGTAAGCATAACAAGTACCGTTTCTACAGGGGAATTGAAGGTCGAATTCTTGCCTGTAAATTCAAAATACGTTGAGCTGCCATACATTGAAGACGGAAATACAAGGATTGATTACCGTAATTCAAGGGTGACACCTTACACATTGTCAAATGACAACCAGACACTCTCCGTGGAGTTCGGGGGCGTTTTCCCCGGCATGTACTATTATATTCCTTTTGAACTTGAAAATAAGGGAACAATGCCGGTAATATTTAAAAATTGTAAAATTTCCAGGGATATTACTGACTCATTTTTAAATGGCCAGAACGAGGCCTCTCTTTTAAGTGAGCTGGACAGCAACCTGAAAATAAGCAATCTTGAATTTATACTTTATGACAGCAATGATACGGTTATTAAGGAATTACCCTGCGTAAACGGTTCGCCTATCCCTTTAGGTGAACTGGAGAGCAAAATCAATGAGACCCTGAAGAGCAGCTCTATTAGGCTGGAGCCAGGACAGCATTTAAAACTGTCAAGCAGCGAGGGGAAAGAATTCAGCGGATATGTCAGGTTCCAGTTTGGCCAAGGCTTTAGCAACGCTTTTGAAGACAAACAGTTCAGCGTCACGATCAACATGGAATGGACTCAGTTCAATGCAGTAGAATAAAATTAAACATAATTTTCAAATAGAGTTGATTCACATCAGCTCTATTTTTTACGTACTTCGTCCTCAGAAGACCACTCCCCCGGGCACCTCATCCTTTTTCTTGATCAGCAGCGTGGGCCAGCCTATTTTGGGCACCACCTGTATAATCCTTCCTTTCACATCCCCCGGTTTCACCAGTTCCCTGTCCTCCACATTGTTGTTGTCGCCTTTGGTCCTGAAGCTTTTTGCCTTTTCCCTCTCAATCACCTCAACGATCCGGTGGGAGATTAAAATATTTTCTCTTTTAAACTGGATCACGTCCCCGGCCTTCAGCCTGTCAATGTCCCCCATTTTCTCCACCTTGTCCACCAGGATCATATCCCCCGGCATAATCATCGGCTCCATACTGCCGGTGGCAACAACCGAAGGATAAACCGGAAACACCCCCACGGCGAACCATATAATCCCTATGGACAGTATGCTTGTAACCATCCAGCTCAAAGGGCTTTCCTGCTTGCTTTCCAGCTTCTTCAGCGTCCTTGTTTCCTTTAAGTAAATGTTTTGCATGGCCGTCAAAGAAAAGACCGGACACATGATACCCACCAGGGCCGCAGTAATCCATTTGAGATTGGGCAAAATGGGAGAAAGCCAGTGGAAAGCCTGCAGCACTCCCATATAGATCAGTGACGGGATCCATCCTCCCAGAAAAGCCAGGTAGGTGGCCAGAAGGTTCTGGCAAAAGTCGGGAACAAAATATTGTGCCAGGTATTTCACCGTTTCCTCCAGGCTCTTGAGACTTGTAAACTTGCTTACCGGATAACCGAAAGCGGTCATAAGCAACGCTATGGGGATAAATACCAGGAACTTCTCTTCACGGGCCAGGCTGTTTACCATATACCCTCTGGCAGCTTCCCGCCCCACAAGAACTGACCCTATCACAAGTACATTGAGAAGTATACCCTTGAAGGAATGGCTGTAGGGGCTTTTCCCAAAACCGTCCAGCAATAATCCGGCGCAGACCTGCGCTACTATTAGGACAACCGCAAGGATAAATGCCCACCACAGGATACTTTCCCTGTGCCTCAAAGAAGCTCTTGCGCGGATCCGCGGAAATGTCCACACTGTAAAGGCGAGGCCAAGCCATAGTACGGGCTTTAAAACATTGCTGAATATATCGGAGCCAATTAACGCTTTTACGGGCAGGTTGTCCAATAAATAGATGAAGAGCATGGCTCCCACAACTAAACATACTTTTGCTCTCGATGGCCTTTGCGGCAGATATCTTTTTAGCATGATAAGTGACCCCCATCACCTTGGTCAGACTTGCGTCATAAATGGCCCAAATAAGGATAACCAGTCGGTAGCTCTACGCTTCCGGCTGGTTATCTACCGATGAATATATTTCCACGGTCTAAGGCGTATCCCCGGTCGTACCCGCTGTATCTGTGGACGTAGCCTCCACTGAGGGAGCAGGCTGGGTAGTATCACTTCCATTTGCATCCCTTCCTGTATCTGCGGGCGCATTCCCTGAGTCTGAAGGCGCCTGGAGGTCATGATCCCCCTCTGTTCCTGTTTCATTCCCCGATGGAATACTCTCCTGCGTTCCGCTGCCTGTTTGTGTACCATCCGTCGAATCCGGAGGTTGGGTACCGCTATTCCCCCCTTCATCGGGTGCAGTATCCGGCGGCACCGTAACAGTTTCATCCGGCGTTCCGGTACCCGTATCCCCATCAACTACCGGCGCAGTGTCTTCCGGTATTCCCGGAACGGGAGCCGGTGCTTGGCCGTCATTTCCACTGTCCCCACCGGTATCGGGCAATCCCGGAGTATCACCGGTGGGTTCCTCTCCCCTGGGACCATCTGCGTCATCTCCTTCTTGCTCTTGCGGGTCCGGCACCGCTATCTCTTCCGGGGGCGGAATAAGCTGTCTGTCCACTGCCACCTGGCTTACAGGCCTTACATGTATGTTTCCCTTTATAAGCAGCCTCCGCTCCCATCCCCCATAGCCCACCACCAAAAACATGAAGGCTGAAAGAATACTCAATAGGATTACAGCGATTCTTTTTTTCACCTATATACCCTCCATTCAAATGCAATCTGTAGGAGCAGTAGCCGAAGGTATACCGTCAGTTCCCTTTCTGCCTGAACAGAAACTCCACTTCAAATTCATGGGCTCCTTCCCCCGCATTTATTTGAAGCTGCGGGTCTTCACCAAAGGAAGCATAGCTCTCCTCCGGTCCCAGTTCCCCGGGCAGGTGCCGGTTCAATTCGACGGTACAGCTGCCTCTTTCGCCGTTTATATCTCTTTTCCCCGGGCTTGAAAGCTCCGCAGGAATAATGCTGTTATTGGCGATATTGAAATCCAGTGTGCCTTTATAGTCCCTCATGGTGGTGGTGGTCGTTGTGACAATTTCAGTGTCTGTCGCATCCTCGGTAACCGTTGTCACAGGGTTATTGTTGGCATCAACCGTACCTTCCACCACCATTGTCCGTCCCTCGTCCTCATAGGCTATGTTCAGGCCCTTATCCTCTGCGAATCTCATAAGGGTTCTTTGGTCCCCAAAAACGATGTCCATGTTGCCGGTATGCACTGTCGTCGCAACATTCAAGCCGTTATCCCAGTAGGCATAGCTTACGCCCATGAGATTCAATATGGCTATGGAAGCAATTAGCATTACCGTTTTGCTCAAAGGTTTTCTTTTTCCCCTTCGTCTTGCCATTGAGTTCTCCCTCACTTACACAGATATCTTCAACAAATCGTTTGCGTAGAGCGCAGCCTCTGTCCTGTGGGTCAAATTCAATTTTGACAGTATGCTGCTGATATGCTTCTTCACCGTATGCTCAGAGATATACAGCTTTTCGGCAATTTCCCGGTTGCTGAGGCCTCTTCCGACTTCGGACAGGACTTCCTGTTCCCTCTGCGTCAGCCCATCAAGCTTTTTAGATACTTTTTCCACCGTATAGTGCAGTACTTCCGGATCAATGAACTTTTTCCCCCGGGCGACTACGGTAAAAGCATACAGGATATCTTCCGTAAAGGAGTCTTTTAAAATGTACCCGTCCACCCCGGAGTCCTGCGCCCGGAGAAAGTCCTCCCGCCGGCTGGAAGAAGTGAGCACGATGAATCTTGTATTCATGCTTTTCTTCTTCGCTTGATTTACAATGTCCAGGCCATCCTCTCTTCCGAGTCTCAGGTCAACAATCGACACCTCCGGTTTATGCTTTAAAATGAGCCTTAATGCCTCATCAACACAGGAAGCCTCATACACTTCCTCAACGCCCTTTTCAACGGTCAGGGCAGATGACAGCCCCTTCCTGACCAACGGATGGTCATCTGCGATTAGAACCTTCATACGACTTCCTCCCTGAAATGTTGGATATTACTGGGTAAAACGATTTGTATCCGGGTACCTCTGCCAATGGCACTATCAAGCGAGATATTCCCAAAAAATGCTGCGGTAAGCTGGTATAAATTGCTGATCCCCATTCCTTCTCCCTTATGGGGCTTTACCCGCTCAGGGTCAAAGCCTGTTCCGTTATCGCTGATGGTGAGTGCCACTTCAGCAGGGCAGACATTCAGCAATATGTCAATATTCGTAGCTTTACCATGGCGGACTGCATTTCCTATGCCTTCACAGATAAATCTGTATATGGCTTTTTTATGAAGAGTTGAGAGAACTCCTCTATCGTCATTCATGGTGAACTCAATATGAGCGTTGCTCAGGTCCTCAAGCTCCTTGATGCGTCCCCGCAAGTCCGCTATAAAACCGTTGTTCCCGCCCTTTTTCCAGCTGAGTCCGTAAATGGTATTCCGCAAATCTTTCATAATATTATTGGTTGAATCTTTTAACGTTTTTAACTCCTTCTGGATTTTGTCCTGCCTTAAGTTCATGTGATTTCTCATGAGTGTAAACAGCCCGCAGGAAACCCCGAAAAGTTTTTGAAGGACGCTGTCGTGTATTTCCCCCGCGATGCGGTTCTGCTCTTCCGCAATTGCCAGCTTTTCGTTTTCCCTTTCAAGCTCAAGCTTCTGGAGGATGATGGCGCTTATTCCCGCCAAAATCCGCAACTGTTCTCTCATCTCCTGACGGCTCAAACCATCGGGAACTCCCGTTGCCTCCACTCCCAACACGCCATAGGCCATATAGTCGGACTTTACAAATACCAAAACATAGCTTCTTCCTTCAATCTCCGCCTCAATGGGAAGGTCTCTGTCCGGGCAGTTTTTCATTGCCTCCGGTACGATAAATTCCATTTCCTCTTTCGTTTTAAGGTAATCCCAATCGGCTTCTATAAATATTTCATTTTTGTCTTTCGAAAGGGAACAGAACAAGGCCGTATCCGTCATGATAATTTTTCTCGCATAGTGGGTGATGGATTTGAACAGACCGGCTTTATCACTTTGTATTGACAGCAGTTGTATGGTTTGATAAAGCTCCATCATGTAGTCCATGGACTTTCTTATCTTTTTATTGGCCTCATTCAACTGCAAGTTCAATTTCAGAAGCTGATTGCCTTCATTCTCAAGATCCTTTGCATATTTGGCCACCAGCCTCACAGCCGCTGTTATGAGAATCAAGCTGAGGATAAAGTTTGAATCCCTGTAGATCAACTTTAAAAAATCGTGTCTTTCATTCGTGAGCACAATGCCTGAAATACAGGTTGCTGCAAAGGTATATGTGAACAAAATGATCCAGCTGTATATAATATCCAGTTCCAGGGCGGCAATCAGAATGGTATTGATGCAGTACCACACGTATGGGCTTTCCATGCCGCCGGAAGGTATAATAAGCAGCGTATTCCCCGCCGTTTCAATCAGAAGCAGAAGCAGGATATTGGTTCTTACCCCCTTGCTTCGAACATATAAGTTGCTGAGAATAACCGCCGAAAGCGTAAGGCATAGGATGACAAAAAGCTTCTTTTGAGCCGAATGCCCTGAGCTTCCAATGATATAGATGAAAGAAGTACAAAATAAGGAGACATACCTGAATACAAACAAAATCCAGGTTATCTGTGAATGTCCTTTTAGCAAGGAAATCTTGCCGGAAAAATCATAGGAAGTAAACATTAGCATCCACTTATGCATCATATGCAAATCCTTATCTCTTGCAATGGTCTGTATTGTTTATGTCACATTTGGCTGGTCAGATTATGGCCCGGTTCTGGTAATATGATACATTATTGCCATAGATATTTTTGTTGTTTTTTGTACTTATCCTCAAATAATTGTTCTGAATTTTTCTACAGCAGAAGTAAAAATCCGATAGATTTTGATAATAATTTAACATTCCGGACAGGATTTTTAACGCAGCTTATGTAGTAAAAACTGAAATTGATTTGTTCTTCAATCTTAAGATCACAGCATTTACTTCTTCAACTTTAAGGATAGAAAGTACCGCCGTATAAATAATCAGCCCTGCCGCCATATCGATTGCCAGCCGAATCAGCTTCAAAACAAGTAAAGTTCCAATAAATACATGCTCAGATAAAAAGCTGTTCAACAACAGGACGGTAATTCCCATCACTGCCGATGCGATGATGGTTTTAAACGTTACGGCAAGCACCTCTCTCCCCTCCATATTTCCCACTTTCCTTCTCAATTTCACAAAAAGCATTATGCCATTGAGGGTTCCTGCCACCGATGTTCCAAAGGCCAGGCCGCCCACTCCCCAGAGCTTCACAAAGAGTATGTTCAGGAGGACATTGATGAAAACCGTGATAATCCCTATGATCATCGGTGTCTTTGTGTCTTTTATGGAATAGAAGGATCTGTTAAAAAGCTCGCAGAGTCCCACACCCAGCATGCCTGCGGAAAAGCCCGCCAGTGCACTTGAGGTGACAAGGGTATCGTATGGGTTAAAAGCTCCCCGTTCAAACAGAACGCTCACAATGGCCGTTCTTAGAACAAAAAATCCAACCGTGGTGGGGATTGAGATAAGGATGATCATTTTCATTCCCTTAACGAGGGATTGCTTGAAAACATCGACTTTGTCGGAAAGCAAAGACAGGTTGGGGTAAATGACCGTGATAATGGATAAAATAAAAACGGTAAAAACCGTGTTATAGATTTTGTTTGCATAGTCCATTGCAGAAATGCTTCCCTGGTCAAGGCCCGACGCAAGCATCCGGTTGATCAAAAGGTAGAATTGGCTGAATAAGCTGCTAAAGAGTACCGGTATGGTCAGGCTTGAAATTTTCCTGAGCCCTTCCTCCTTAAAATCCAATAAAAGCCTGAACCGATACCCGGACTTTACAATCGAAGGTATCTGTACTGCAAATAATCCCATGACGGCGATAACTGTTCCGGCGTTTATTGCCTCGATCCCGGCGCCTGAGAAAAGCACCATGCTGGCTATAATAATCATATTATAAACAATCCAGGACAGTGCCGGTACGATAAAATTGCCATTGGTTTGCAGATACACACTGCCCAGATTAAAAAGAGCAAGAAACACCAGCGGAAGCAGGATCACCCTCGTCAGTCTGATGGCAAGGCTTAAGGCCTGTTGATCAAAGCCCGGAGCAATTAATTTCACAAGCACCGGAGAGAGAAAGATTCCTGTAACCGTTAATATAAACGATCCCAGTATGACCATGTTGAAAATGTTATTTATGAAATGTTGTGTTTTCTCCTCTGTCCTGTTCCTTAAAAACTCTGAATACACCGGGATAAATGTAGTGGCGATGGATGCGGTTATCGCCCAGAGCAGGATCATGGGAATATCCACCGCAAGCTTATAGGCGTCGGATTCCACACCCGCCCCAAAACAAGCTGCGAGCACCGATTCCCTGACCAGACCCAGGAATTTTCCCGACGCGGATATCCCTATAATAATAAAAGTTGTTCTTGCCATACTGTCTTTTGCGCTTAGAGTCATTTTCATCCCACGATCCCATCATACTGCACTATCGGTGTTTGAGAAAAAACCATTGCATATATCGTCGATTCTCTTGGTAAAATACTTTAGATTTTCATTCACAGGGTAGCGGCTTGGCGTCCGGCAGCGGGTATATTGCGCAAGGACGTTTTTGATAAATTGAGTGTCATATACGGCGATAATTGTCCCCTTACTTTCCAGGAACTTTGTAAATCTGACCTGGTGCAAATCGATATGCTCGGAATATCCGGGCTGACGCGGCACCACGACCGGTACCTTGTCATATTTTAAGCAGTGAAAGATGCTGCCCGGACCGGCGTGAGTGATGACAATATCCGCTTTGCACATCAGCTCATCCATCCGCGGATGGGGCACAAACCGCTCGTAGGAACATGCTTCCGGCAGGTAGTCAGCGTATCCTATCTGCATGAATACTTCGTCACTGAGATGCTTTTGTACTTTCAGCTCATCAACGGCTTTGATCAACCTGTTGAAAGGCTGTTCGTGGGTTCCTACCGTAACAAAGATCAAAACAACACCCCCAGATTCTCCGCCTTTTTATAGAACTTCTTTTGCTCTTCCCACTGGACGATGAACTTGTCGGTAATGGGGTAAACCGCCCTCCCGGTCAGCGAAGGAGCTTCGATCCTGTCAAGCACTTCAATGTAGATCAATTTTGCGGCAAATAACTTGCCTATATAAAAAAATGGAACGGCAGCTGCGGCCCCTGTAGATACAATAACGTCCGGTCTTTCTTTCCTCAGAACCTTATAGGCCAAAAAGGCATTTTTCACCAAATTCTTTAGATTCCGGTTGGTTGGATAATGGCACCAGTACTTTTTCTCATTTTGGAGATAGGACCGGGCATCCTCTTTGTTAAAAGTGACCCAGAACCTGTCATACCTGGACCACCAGCCCTCCAACTGCATCAAATGGGTCAGGTGCCCCCCGCTTGAGCCCACCAGGCAAATTTTCATAAACATCCACCTTGCTTTGCTTTAATTTCAATTTTTCCTCAAATATCCTGCCACAAGCCATCTTTTCAAATGCTTCAGGTACGCATAGCCGACAACCAGCATATAGAGGAAAATCCCCATGGTTTTTTTGCTGCTTTTATTTTCTTCATAAAGCCTCTTGAAGTTTTTTAGCTCCTGTATTTTTAGCTGTCTCAGGTTCTTTGACAGTCCGTCTTCCCCATATTCAAACTTATACTGGCAGGCCAGCGGCAATGAAAGCCTGCCGCCTCTATGCCTCCGGATGATCTGTAGAAACAGCAGGTGATCCTCCGCATGCCTCTTGTTCTCGTCAAAAAGCAATCCCTCCCGCAAGAGGCTCTCCCTTCTTACTATTACGGTAGAAAGGCAGAAAAAGAATTTAAAAAGCATCCTGTAAAAACCCGCTTCTGTGAATTTGTCTTCCAGGTCGTATTTAATTATACTTTTGCCTCCCGGCGTCAATATTTTATAATTTGTGCCGGTAATGACCATATCCCTGTTTTTATCCATAAATGCAGCCTGGATTTTCAGCTTTTCAGGCTCCCAGCTGTCGTCGGAATCCAGAAAGGCGACATATTCTCCCCTTGCCTTTTTTATGCCTGCATTTCTCGCTTTCGACGGGCCTGAATTTTCCTGCTGCAGGTGCTGGAACTTCACTTCAGGATGACTGCGCATATAGCTTTCTACCACTTCCGCTCCCCCGTCTGTCGAGCCGTCATTGACCAGGATGACTTCCATGTCTTTATATGCCTGGTTGACAACTGAATCCAGCGCCCTGGCAATCTTATCCCCCCGGTTGTAATAAGGAATAATTACACTCACTTTACACATGGTACCTCCGCAACCGTCTTCCCTCTCTCAATTCTCAGTATCATACCTACCACCACAAAATAGATAAAGGCAACGTTTTGCGGAGCATCGATGTCCTCTCCCAACTGCCATAAAACCATGGAGAAAAAGGCCACTGCGAGGCAGCCGGACAGCGTCCCGGCCCCGCAGCCTTTTGCATTTCTCATGCACTTCACCCCCACGGAAACCAGGAAAACCGTATAAAACAGCAGCCCCAGCATGCCCGTCTTGTACAGCAGCCCTATATAGGTGGAGTGGGAGCCGATTCTTATGAGCAACGTATCATGCGTAGGCTTTATGCCCCACCCGATAACGGGACTCTTCAAGGCCAGGCTGATGGTATCCCCATAGAGGGAAAACCGGTTTAAAGAACTGGCTTCCCTCAGCTTCAATATATAATCATACGCCCCAAGCATACTGCCGATATTGATAACAACCAGAGGGACGGCAATCAGCAGCACCGACAGCAGCAATACTCTCTTTCTTCTTAACAGCCCGGCAACCCCATTGACACCCCAGAAGGCCAGGATGGAAAGTCTGGAGATGGAAAGAAGCAGCGGGATTTGCAGCAGCGTGAAGTTCAACCATCTGTGAAGCTTCCCTTTATTCCGGATTACAAAGGTGGAGACAGGGATGGTCATCAGCATGGCTCCGCCTAAAGCAACAGGATAAGGGAAAAACGCCGCTATGCGCGGAATGCTTTTCAGAGAAAACCAGTCCGTCCCCACAAAAACAAGCTCCGTTGATTGCTTCAGCAGATCAAACTCTTCTTTCAGAGAGCCTGGGACAAGATAGTATACGGGGGAGAAGACGACGATTTCCCTTTTAAAAAGGATCCACAGCAATATTGCGGAAATAGAAAACACAATGGTTATTCTCCCGAGAATGAACAGCGCTTTTGCCACTGCCGTGATATGGGCCTCTTCAAAAAAATTGTAAATAAAGGCAATTACAATAATCCCTACAATCCATACACTCAGGTTGTTGACGCCCGCCATGACTCTTCCTGCCGAAAAGCCGGATGCGTTGACGGCCAGGCTGAAGGCATAGGTGGCCGCCAGTCCTATTAACGGAAGAAGGCAGTAGGGTATGATTATTTTGCATCCGGTTTTTCTTTTTATAACCATCATCTTTGCCAGAACGATCAGGGCCACCGCCTGAAAAACCACGATATTGACACCCAGCAGCCACCAGAGCCATATCAATGAAATAGCCAGGCCTATATCCTCCTGGGGGGAAGTACTAAGAAACGGAATCTTCGGCTTCATAGGGGTTCCTCAACAGGCTTGCGAAATTGTTTCTGCATTTTAGAAGCATATCCCGTACATCCCTTGCGGCTCTATACGCGATGGAGTAAATATTGAAATCATAGCGGTAGTAATACTCGCCGGATTGATGCTCCAGCACTTGCTGGATGTAGCCCATATACTTTTGCATAACCCCTTCCCTATAGAATTCTCTTTGAAAAAGGTCATATACCCTGTCTGCATAATAACTTAAAAGACTTCGGTCCGACAGAGTCTTACCGATTTCATCGTAGAAGGAAGTGGACTTTTCATGGGGAAGTAAGGCGCTGGAGTTATCGTTTGTAACTCCGAATATTCCAGAACACCTTTTGCTGACGGGATCCGCAAGGACCACCGGCTTTTTCAGGGACGCAGCCTCAATGGCCGTTGTCCCCATTCCCACATACAAATCACATGCATTATACAACTCCATTGGGGGAGAATAGGTTTTCCCCAAAAACAAAACTTTAAAGAATTCATGCTCCGCCTTCCGGGCTG
>JAFADI010000075.1 GCA_023424965.1 Bacillota bacterium | reverse complement strand
TGAGCACGGAACTGGAAAAAACAGGCTACAAAACAGCCTACACCACAGAAATACAGGAAGCAAAAGAAAAATGGGACAAAGAAACGGACCGCCTCTATACCCTTAAATACACGGGAGAGGACTTCAGACCTGAAGTGGCAGGACACCTGGACCATGTAATTGCGGAGTTTGGAGAACAGACAGGCTCCTATCTGACCCAGACCAGGGTCCTTGGCATATTGAATGAAAAGCTGGATGAGGATGCCATTGTCGTAGGCTCCGCAGGCAGCCTTCCGGGAGACCTGCAAAGGGTATGGCGCCCGAAAGTCCCCAATACCTACCATCTGGAATACGGCTATTCCTGCAGGGGGTATGAAATCAATGCCACATTAGGAGCAAAGCTGGCATGCCCTGGCAAAGAAGTATATGCCATGGTGGGGGACGGGTCCTACATGATGCTGCACTCGGAGCTCATAACGTCCATCCAGGAAGGAATGAAGATCAACGTGGTGCTGTTTGACAACATGTCCTTCGGCTGCATCAACAACCTTCAAATGGATAACGGAATAGGGAGCTTCTGTACGGAATTCAGGTTCAGAAACCACCAGACGGGGAAAATGGACGGAAAGCTTGTGCCCATCGACTTCGCCAAAAATGCGGAAAGCTATGGCTGCAAGGCCTACACCGTAAGGACAGAAGATGAATTGCTGGCGGCGATTGAGGATTCAAAGAAGCAGAGGGTATCAACCCTGATGGACATCAAGGTACTGCCCAAGACCATGACCAACGGTTATGAATCCTGGTGGAGAGTGGGCACGGCCCAGGTTGCAAAAAGTGAAAGCGTTGTAAAGGCCAGCAGGGATGTTCAGGAACATGTCAAAAAGGCCCGCCACTATTGAGATAAGAAATGTAAAGGGGGATCAAGATGTTTGACAAAAACAAAGTAAAGCTGGGGATAGCTCCTATTGCATGGACCAATGACGATATGCCGGAGCTTGGAGGAGAGAATACCTTTGAGCAGTGTGTAAGTGAAATGGCGCTGGCCGGATTTACCGGCAGCGAAGTAGGGAGCAAATATCCCAAAGATCCGAAGCAATTGAACAAAGCCTTGGAATTGAGAGGTATGACCATATGCAATGCCTGGTTCAGCTTATTTCTTACAACAAAACCTTTACAGGAGACTGTAGATGCTTTCGTCAAGTATAGGGACTTTCTATATGAGGTCGGTGCGCGGGTGATCGGGGCGGCAGAGCAGGGCCACAGCATTCAGGGCATGATGGATGTACCTGTATTTGATAAAAAGCCATATTTCACCGAGGAAGAGTGGAAAAGGTTTGCCCATGGACTGAATGAGGTCGGCAGGCTTGCAAAAGAAAAGGGAATGTCATTGGCCTATCACCACCATATGGGAACAGGTGTCCAGACCTTTGAAGAGATTGACAGGCTGATGGATATGACGGATCCAGGCCTTGTGTATTTTCTGTTTGACACAGGCCACCTTGTCTTCTCGGACATAAGCCCCGAAGAAGTGTTGAAGAAATATGTAAAAAGAGTCAGGCATGTGCACCTCAAAGATGTAAGGGAAGACGTTTTGGACAGGGTGAGGAAGGAAAAGTGGAGCTTTTTGAAAGCAGTCAAGGAAGGTGTCTTCACAGTGCCGGGAGACGGAATGATCAACTATGACCCGCTGTTCAAAATCCTTGCCGGAAGCAGCTATGAGGGCTGGATGGTGGTAGAAGCGGAGCAGGATCCGGCAAAGGCCAATCCATTTGAATATGCCGTAAAAGCGAGGAAATTCATCAGGGAAAAGACAGGACTTTGATATTATGTAAAGTAAACACAGGGGGTAAAGGATCATGAAAATTGCGTTTGATGTTGACGTTCTGGCAAAACAAATGGGCATCACCAAAATGGTGCACCAGGTAGCAGACTGGGGTTACAAATACATCGAGCAGTCTCCCCACCCACGCATTAATCCCTTCTACAAGCATCCCAAGGCCAGCCGGGAGTGCCTTGCAGAGTATAAAAAGGCGCTGAAGGAAACCGGGGTGGAGATTTCCTCCTTCATCGTGGTATACAACTGGTCCGGACCTGCGGAGGAGCGCCGCCGGGCTGCCGTAACCAACTGGAAGAGGATGATTGAAATCGCTGTTGAGATGGGGGTTCCCGTTATCAACACCGAGCTTGCCGGAGACCCAAATCAGCCGGTGGTTTGCGAGGAGATGTGGTACCGTTCCATGGAGGAGTTGCTTCCGATCGTTGAACGTGAAGGTATCCGTATAGAAATCCAATCCCATCCCTATGACTTCTGTGAGGACAGCAACGAGACTGCTGATTTGGTCAAGTCCCTGTACAGTGACAATGTAAAATACCTGTACTGTGCCGCGCACACCTTCTTCTACGACAAAGGAAAGGGTGACGTGAGAAGCATGCTGGACTATGCAGGAGATGATTTGTCCCATGTACTGATCGCCGACACCATGAACCACACAACGGACTGCCGCTACATTGTGAACCCTCCGGGAATCAATGCCACCATCCATCAGCATCTCGGCATAGGAGAGGGTGAGGTTGACATCGACGGCATATTCGAAAAGCTGAGGGACATGGACTTTGCAAACAGGACCTTCAAGGTGGGAGGAGAATCCATCATTGCCGTATCTCTCTTCGGTTATCCGGAAAAGATGGCAAGGCTGGCTGTGGAGGCCAGGGAAAAAATCGAGAGAGAACTTCTTAAAAAGTAGAATCGATTTTTTGAAAGCTTCTACTAGCCTTTAGTAGGAGCTTTCTGACTATAGGGAACTTGTGAGGATAGGGGCCCGGGACAACAGGGCTTGAGAAATAAGGAGGGGGAGCAATGAAGGTTGAACTGGGCTTTGGGAAAGGCAAGGTTGAGCTGGACGTGAACGATAAAAATCTGGCGGGGGTACTGGAGCCCAATACCCTGGAAATCCACAGCACAGGAAAAGAGGAAGTCCGCCGGGCGCTGGGGAATCCCATCGGCTCCAGGCCGTTGAAGGACA
>JAFADI010000072.1 GCA_023424965.1 Bacillota bacterium | reverse complement strand
GCTCAAATAAAATTTTTCTGGAGGATAGCCCGTATGGATAAATTGAACGTATTGGTATGTGACGACGACAAGGCTATCGTCGATGCCCTGGAAATATACCTGAAGCAGGAAAACTACGGTGTGGTGAAAGCCTATAACGGAATTCAGGCACTGGAAGCCCTTTCGGAACAGCAGAATATCCATCTGATTCTGTTGGATGTCATGATGCCGGAATTGAACGGTTTATCGGCAACAATAAAAATCCGGGAAGAGCGGAACATTCCAATCATCATATTGTCTGCCAAGTCGGAGGACACGGACAAGATCGCCGGGCTGAACTTCGGCGCCGACGATTACGTGACCAAGCCCTTCAATCCTCTGGAGCTTATGGCGAGAGTCAGGTCGCAAATGAGGCGTTATACCGCTCTGGGTAGCATAGCAAACCGGTCGGGAGTTTTAAAAACGGGTGCCCTGGAGCTGGACACCGACGCCAAAGAGGTACGGGTGGACGGGGAAGTCGTTAAACTTACTGCTACCGAATACGGGATCCTCCTGTTCCTGATGGAAAATATGGGGCGAGTATTCTCCATCGAGCAGATTTACGAAAATGTGTGGAAGGAGCCTTTATATACCTCTGAAAATACCGTTTCAGTACATATAAGGCGTATACGGGAAAAAATAGAGATTAATTCCAGAGAGCCAAAATATTTAAAGGTGGTGTGGGGAATTGGATACAAAATTGAAAAACTATAGATATTCAAAAGGAGTCAAGGCCGCAGCAGTTATTCTTGTGTGGCTTTGCTCCATAGGCATGTTCGGAAGCACTGCATTTTTACTCTATAACCAGTCGGTCGTAACCAGCAGCAATTATTTCGAGAGCCCTGATTTTGTGTCGGAATATAGCCGGCTGCTGCATAACGTCGTAGAATATAACGTCCAGTTGAAAAGTGAAGAAAATATCAAGAAGTCTTCGAAGGATATTTCTCTTTTGCCGGAGCCAGGAGTTTTGCAGGAAAGAAAAATCGAAGTGCGAGGAAAAGCGCCTTTGGCCGTCACCCGTCCAAAGATTACTTTAAATTCATCCCACGAGACATCCGTGAGTGTACCGACGGTAGAGGAGGCAATGGAATCCACCGATACCGTTGTAATCGTAGAAAAAGACGATACTTCCGATAAACTACAGCGGTTTTACCTCATCGGAAAAAGGCTTGCCTCTACGGTAAACTTTTCATACTATATCAAGGATACGCAAACCGGGGAGACCATTACCAATATAAAGACGGATGACGCTCTGGGGCTTTTGAAAAAGCAGCGTACCCTGGTGTATTTTAACCAGTGGGATGCGGATTCCAAATACCCTATGTACGCAAACAGCATCCGGGAAATGCTGACGGGCACCCCTTATGAGGTTTACGCAGCCGTCGTGGAGCCGTTAAAGCCGGGAGACATCTTTTATGAGGGTTTTACCTCTTATTCAAAGGTTAAAGAAAATTCAAGCTTTGTAATCACTCTGCTGGTCATCTCCGCAGTGTTTCTAATTCTCTCCCTCCTATATCTCCTATATGCCGCAGGGCGCACAGGAAAAACCGCAGAAATCGCATTGACTTCTGCGGACCGCATCTATACCGATGTCCACACCCTGCTGGTGCTCACCGCCGCGGGGCTGTCATTGGCCGGCAGCATTGGTCTGTGGGACAGCGGCACCCGCGGTACCCCTGCTGCAGTTGTATTATCGCTCATCGGCATTATTTTCAGCATCGATATATTGATCGGCCTGTCCTATGTGTTGTCCATGGCTCGGCAGATTAAAAGGCGGCAGCTTTTAAAAAATACCCTGTGCTTTAAAATTTTCAGTGCATCAAAGCCTTTCATAGCCTTATGCTTCAGCGGGAAGCTGTTTAAAGCATGGACCCTGGCCGTGCTTCTGGCCTACGGAATGGTAAACGGCATATTGCTGGCCATCCTGTTGCTGGCCATAGGGCATAATGATGGGGTGATCGCTTTCATTTTTGTTTTGCTGCTGCTGATTTGCAATGCCGCCGCCCTCTACTTTGCGGCGAAGGCCCTTTCATCCCTTACGCAGCTTATGAGGACCGCAAAGGAAATATCCTCGGGAAATCTTGATTATACACTGGATGTCTCCAAATTATCCCTTGCCTTTTCAAGCTTCGCAGAGGACATCCACAGCATAAGCAGCGGGCTGAAGAAAGCCGTAGCGGAAGCCGTCAGGGGAGAACGGATGAAAACCGACCTCATCGCCAATGTATCCCATGACCTCAAAACACCCCTCACCTCAATTATAAGTTATGTGGATTTGCTGAAGAAAGAGGAACTGAACAATGAAACAGCCGGCGCATATGTGAATGTCCTGGATGAAAAGTCCTCAAGGCTTAAACAGCTCATCGAAGATTTGGTGGAAGCCAGCAAAGCCTCCAGCGGAAATCTCGCCGTCAATGCCGAAAAGGTTGACCTGCACGAGCTGGTGATGCAAGCCTCCGGTGAGTATGCTGAGAAAATCCAAAAAGCAAAGCTGGATGTCCGTATTCATACTTCGGAGAAAAAAATATTTGTGCTTGCCGATGGAAAACACATGTGGCGTATCCTTGAAAATCTGCTGTCCAATGTTTTGAAGTATTCCATGCCTAATTCAAGAGTGTATGTCAGTATAGAGAAAAACAGTGTCTATGGCATATTGACCATAAAAAACATATCGGCCTTTCCTCTCAATATTTCTCCGGAACAGCTGACAGAACGCTTTGTAAGGGGAGATGAATCCAGAACCACCGAAGGCTCGGGCCTTGGTCTCTCCATCGCGCAAAGCCTCGTGGGTCTGCAGGGAGGATCCTTCAAAATCGAAATTGACGGCGATCTGTTCAAAACGGTTGTAGAAATCCCCCTGTGGGACGGACCTGGGGAGTAACCGTCCTCCGGCGGGGCAAAAAAATAAAAGCGGCAGGGTTTGATACCCCGCCGCTTTTGTTAACCTTCGATTAAACTTCTTCTCCGGCAAGCTTCAAGAGAGCATTCCATCTCTTGTCCACTTCCGCCTGTACTTCTTCGATCATGTATTCGTTTCCTGCCTTGAACATGTGCTTGAACCTTCCCTGGGCCTTTAAGAAGTCCTTCACAGGGAGCTTGTTCTTCGGCTTGTAGTTGATCACATATTTCCCGTCGATTACTTCATAAAGAGGCCAGAAGCAGGTTTCCACAGCCAGCTTGTTTATATCCATCAAATCGGGGGTGTTGTACTGCCAGCCTCTGGGGCAGGGAGCCAATACGTTCATAAATGCAGGACCGCTTGTATAAAGGCATTTTTCAGACTTTTCGTAAAGGTCCTTCATATTTCCTATCGCTGCCGTCTGACAGACATATGGGAGATGGTGATTTGCCATAACCTCGGTCAAATCCTTTCTCCACTGCTGCTTTCCGGGTATTTTCTTGCCTGCGGGAGAGGTCGTGGTGTCGGCATATTTCGGAGTGGCTGATGACCTCTGGATACCTGTGTTCATGTATGCTCCGTTGTCGTAGCACACGTAAACCATGTCATGGCCTCTTTCCATTGCGCCCGACAGGGACTGGAGACCGATGTCGTAAGTTCCGCCGTCTCCGCCGAATGCGATGAACTTGGTGTCGCCCTTTACCTTTCCTCTTCTCTTCATTGCCACGTATGCAGCTTCGGCACCGGACACGGAAGCTCCGGAATTTTCAAAGGCATTGTGAATAAAGGAATCCTTCCACGAAGTATATGGATAAAGGAAAGTTGAAACTTCCAAACAACCTGTTGCACTTCCAATTACTGCATGATCCTCCGGCTTCAATGCCCTGAGTATCTGTCTGACCACGACAGGAGCGCCGCAGCCGGCACACATTCTGTGTCCGCCCGTAAATCTTTCAGGTTTTTTTGCAACCTCTTTTAAATTATAAGCCATTGATCGCACCTCCTATTCTCTTACGCCAAGGTAGTTGTAAACTGAGTCTACCTTACCTGTATTTGCGATTTGCAATAAATTATTGTAAACAATTTCAAGATCGGTAGACCTGACGTCTCTTCCACCCAGACCGTAGATATAGTTGACAACCTTAGGTGCAACTACGCCCTTTGCAAACATGGCGCTTGTGACCTCCGTGAAGAGGGGGCCACCTGCAGCATTGAAGCTGTCAGCCTTGTCCATGACAGCGACTGCCTTGAACTTGGATAATGCAGCAGCGAATTCGTCAACAGGGAAAGGTCTGAATACTCTCGGTTTGATCAAGCCGACTTTCTTGCCTTCGGCCCTGTACTGGTCTACTACATACTTTGCAGTACCTGCAGTGGAATTCAATACGACCATGCAAACCTCAGCATCATCGGTCTTATATTCTTCGAAGAGGCCATAGCTTCTTCCGGTGAGTTTTGCAAACTCTTCCGACACCTCAAGGATAACCTTCTTTGCGTTCATCATTGCCTGAGCCTGCTGTCTCTTATGCTCGAAGCAGTGTGCCTGAAGGTCGAGAGGACCAACGGATATTGGGTTTTCTCTATTTAAGAGGTAATTTTCCGGATTGTATTCACCAACAAAGGCTTTTACCTTATCATCTTCCAGCAGGTCAATATTTTCGATTGCATGGGAAGTAATAAAGCCATCCTGGCAAACCATAACAGGCAGTACTACATCAGGATGTTCACCGATTCTGTTGGCCATCAGCATATTGTCATATGCCTCCTGGTTGTTTTCGGAATACAACTGTATCCATCCGGAATCCCTTGCTCCCATGGAGTCACTGTGGTCATTGTGAATGTTCAAGGGTCCTGATAAAGTTCTATTCACACATGCCATAACGATCGGAAGTCTTGAGCATGCTGCGATATAGAGTATTTCCCACATCAGAGCCAAACCATTGGCTGAAGTGGCAGTCATTGCCCTGCCGCCTGCCGCCTGGGCGCCTACACAAGCGGACATGGCACTGTGTTCGGATTCTACTGCTACGAATTCGGTATCCACCGCACCATCAGCTACAAAGGTTGAAAAATATTGAGGAACTTCCGTAGACGGAGTTATCGGGAAAGCCGCAACAACATCCGGATTTATCTGTTTCATGGCAACAGCCATCGCTTCGTTACCACTCATTCTTTCTCTTATAGCCATTTTAAAACTTCGCCTCCTTATAAATAACACAGTTTACAGTTCGGAATTTCTATAGAGTAAACTGCGCTCCACAGAACATTCGAATTTTGTTACTTGCTTTCCTCCACAAAATCAATGGCCTTGAAAGGGCAAACCTTAACGCATACGCCGCAGCCTTTGCAGTGGTCGAAATCAAAATCAACCCTTTTTCCTTCTTCATTGATAAGTATTGATGTATCCGGACAAACAGGGTAGCAGAGCAGACACTGTTTGCATTTTTCCTGTATCCAAACGGGCTTCATTGAACGCCAGTCACCGGTTTTGAAAAGTTCTGCATTTCCGGCATAAGGAATAACGCCGCCCTCGGTGATTTCCTTCCATGTGACATCATTTGTAACTGTTTTCAATTCTTTCTTGCTCATAGACCTTTCACCTCCTGCAGGGACCTCTCCAGAGCCTTTATGTTTCCGTCAACAACTTCGGGTTTCTTAGCAAATTTATGCTTGAAGGATTCTACCATATCAGTAAGGAATTCTTTTTCATCCATAACCTGGCTGACCTTTACAACTGCGCCAAGCATGGGAGTGTTGGGGAAGTATTTGCCCAAGGTATCAACAGATATGGTTCTTGCATCTATTGTGCATACCTTTCCTTTGTAGCCCTTTAAATAAGACCTGACAGCTTCAGGTGATTTGGTTGTGTTGATAATGATTGCTCCCTCTTCCTTCAAGCCTGCTGTAACATCAACAGACGCAAGTAGCGTATCATCAACAACAACCACATAATCGGGTTCATAAATATTGCTGTGGATTGACAGCCTGTCGTCGCTTATCCTGTTGTAAGCAGTGATTGGCGCTCCCATTCTCTCCGGACCATATTCAGGAAAGCCCTGAATGTATTTTCCAGTATTGAACGCTGCATCTGCCAGCAACAATGAAGCTGTTTTTGCACCTTGTCCACCACGACCGTGCCATCTGATTTCAACAACCTTGCCCATTGTGACAAACCTCCTCTTTATTGATTAAGTAAATAGATGGTTATATTCCTAGTAAATCCACAAAAGTAAAAGCTTCTAAGAATGCCGCACAGAACTGATTTCAAAAGGAAAAACATAATTTCCCAGATATTAAAAAGCAGTAGTTGATATGTCCAAACATGACATACGGTCCGGCTCTTACTTTGAATAGTAGAATTACATGATTAACCAGGCGGTAATGTTATTTTTTACCCACATTAAAGTATACTTCTTTGTCTATTTTTTGTCAAGTTCAGTTATTGAAAGTACTCAAAAATACGGCAAAATTGCGTTTAACAATGTTCTTTGTATACAATTTGAAAAGATAGATTTGTATTAAGAAAAGTAAGGCATTGTGCTAGGAATTAAACATGGATTGGATAATGACCAGAAGGCCAAGGCCGGGCAGCCCCAGAAAGCCCACTGCCAGAGCGGTAACTACATTAAAAGCGATGTGGAATCCCAGAGAATTTCCCAAAAAATTTACAATCAGCAGGGCAACCCCTCCAAGTACTCCATTATACAATATTTTGACCAATATTCTTATAACCATCCCTTGTCCTGTCTCCATCATATTTTCACCCGCTGCAGCTGTCAAAAGATTTTTGTACAACCTACACTAAGAAATATATGATTGAGGCAGGAATTTATTACAATTAATTTAAAATGGGGCTTCACAGCAAGGCAGCCCAGGCATTGAGGCCAGGTCAACCCGGACTCCCTTTGCTTTGGCTTTTTTAAGTAAAAATTCGTACATAACTTCGTATGCCTTGATTTTGTATGTATAGTAATCAACCATCTCTTGCGAATCGGCATACTCAAAGTTGTTAACTGCGCTGCTCCATTCCTTTTTAATGCTGCTTATGCTTTCCAGCAGCTGGGCTGTCTCTTCCATATCCTTCAGTGCCGCCGTTTTTGCTTTCCGGCTCACGCTAAATGCCCTTGAAAGCCATTCTCCCAGGGCCGTTCTTTCATTCTTCACCCTTTCGTTTCTGCCAGGACTGAGGTTCATAAAAATCCTCCTTACACTCTTTATATAAAGAGTATAAACAGAATTCACCCTTTCTATACCCATATTCTGGATAAGAAGTTGTTTTCCCTTACCCGGCTCCTAAAAATCTCGCTTTTATTTTGCCTTCACTGATCTCCACAAGACAGCAGGTGGGCCTGTTTGCTTTGCTTGGCAGGCTGATGCTTCCGGGGTTCAAAAGCATCATGCCTTCGGAAAGCATTTCTTCGGCAAGATGGGTATGCCCGAAGAATACGGCATCGGCCTTCAAGGCCTTCCCCCTGTCTATAATTCTCCGGTAATTGTACTTGACATTATAATGGTGCCCATGGGTGATAAATATTTTTTTACCTTCCAGTTCCAGGATTTTTTCCTGGGGATAGTCGGCCGTCCAGTCGTTATTGCCCGGCACCAGTTCGAAAGGTATGCTTTTATAAGTGTCCTTCAGCTTGATGCCGTCTTTAATAAAATCACCCAGATGGATAACCAAATCGATGTCACTGTTTTTATCGATAGCCTTTACCATGTTATGCGTATATCCGTGTGAATCACTAAAGAGCAATATTTTCAAATCTGTGACCCCTCCTCTTTGAGCGCCCTGTAAATGGCGTCGGTGGTGACATGCCTGAATCTGCCCCAATCGCGCCACTCCCCCTCGATCCCTGCAAGGGCTGCGGCAATGTCATGCAATCCTTCCCTTCCCACTTCCTTGACCTCGCTCACTTCGTCATCCGTGGCATCTTCAAGGAGCTTCCCGCCGGTCTCCCTGAGCAGGAACAGGTAGGAATAAAACATTTCTTCTTCATTTCCCCACAGGAATCTAATCTTTATTACTCCCGCAAATCTTATTATTTCGGCTTCCAGTCCCAGCTCTTCCTTCGTTTCCCTGCAAACGGCTTCAACGATATCTTCCCCATGGCCCAGTCCTCCGGTGGGAATGCGGAAAATCCCCCGGGGATATTCCGGGCTGGCTACAGTGATGATTTTACCGTTGGGCCTTATAACCGCAAATACCACTTCCCCCCTCCGATCTGTTTTTATTGCTTCTCTTATCTTATTAAAGTAGACAGGTCTGTCATATCTTATTTCTACCTCTTCAATGATTCCTTTTGCTCCCAGCTTCCCGCACAGCTTTTCAAACTCCTCCGGATCAAATCCGTTTGCAGTTCTACTCATGTCAGATTTCCTTCTTTCCGGTTCTTACACCTGTGAATGTAATATAATCTTAATATTATTTTCGGAACTATTTGCCTGATTTTTCGTCAAATTTTATATCGGCAAAGGAGTAATATTCTTACATGGAAAAATATATTGAGTTTTTCCCATAATATTGCGATAATATATTAGTATTTTCATAATAATTGTGGGTATAAATTAAAAAAGTTTGTCATTTTCTAAAATTATGGGGTGTTTTAAATGGATGCTGAGGTTCAGGGAAGAGTAGCAAAACCGTTCCCTAAAAAAATAGCTGTTTTCAGTTTGGTTGCATTTATCCTTCTTATGCTTGCCATCGCTTCGCAGGTTACATATACGGTTTTAAAGAATGATAATGTCTATAAAGGCGTATATATTAACGACATTGATGTAGCGGGCCTTTCCAGAGAGGAAATCACCGATTTGCTGAAAACCCGCTTTCAGGATAAGGCAAAGGATAGCGAGGTTCTTTTTACTGCGAAGGACCAATCCGAAAAGATCAGCCTTTCGGACATAAATCTGAGCTATGACATCGATGCCGCAGTAGAGAAGGCCATGGAGGTGGGCAGAAGCGGAAATATCATCGGCAGGTTGTCTTCCATCGTAAAGACTTCCAAAGAACCGGTCAAAATTCCCCTTACCTCCCGCTATGATGAAAACAAGGTAAAAAGTGCAATTGACTCCCTCTATAGCAAAACATTGACTCCGGTGAAAGAAGCGGACCTGTCAATTTCAAACGATAAGGTAATCCTCTATTCCGGGCACTCGGGAGAGTCCATCGAAAAGGAAAAGCTCTATACAGAGATTGATACGCTGATTCAGTCGGCCAGCGGCGGAAAGCTGGAGGTGCCTCTGGTTAAAATACCTCCTGCCAAAATCGATGTGGAGGTCATTTACGGCAAGGTATCCCAACAGCCTGTTGATGCCACTGCGAAGGTCGAAAACAATTCAGTCACCGTGGTCCCTCATGTTGTGGGCAGAAGCATAGAGAAGTCTTCCCTTGAGGCGATTGCTTCGGAGCTGGACAAGACGGAAAACACTGAAAAGGTACTCCCTGTTGTGTTTACACAGCCAAAGGTAACAAGCGCCATGGCTTCCGCTAACCTGCTGAAGGACACGCTCTCTACCTTCAATACCCAGTTTTATACCGGAAACCAGAACGATGCCAACAGGGGCGTCAATATAAGAATAGCGGTGTCCAGAATAAACGGCACTGTGCTGGCTCCGGGCCAGGTATTTTCCTTTAACGATGTGGTAGGACCCAGGACGGAAGCCGGAGGCTATAAAACGGCCCACACCTATGCGGGCGGAACCATCGTGGACGACATTGGCGGAGGGATATGCCAGGTGTCGACCACCCTGTACAATTCAGTCCTCTTTTCCGATATGAATGTGGTAGAGCGTCACAACCATATGTTTACCGTGGGCTATGTCCCCTTCGGGAGGGACGCCGCCGTATCTTACGGCTCCGTGGATTTCAAATTCAAAAATTCCACCAACTGGCCGCTGAAAATTGAAGGCTGGGTAACAAAGGGAAACCAGATATTTTTCTCGCTGAAAGGCACAAATGAGACTCCCGGCAAGACCGTAAGCATAAATCCCAAAACCATAAAGACTCTGGAGCCTCCTCCTGTCAGGTATGTTAACGACCCAACCCTTCTTGAAGGTACAGAGAGGGTGGACCATGAAGCCATGAGAGGCTATGTCGTAGATACGTATAAAGTAATAAAGATCGATGGGAAAGTGACCAGTGAAGAAAAGATTCACCAGAGCACTTACAAAGCTTTGGAAAGGCTTGTAAAGAAGGGTACGAAAAAAGCTCCTGTTCCTCCACCGGCCCAAACACCCCCTGATCCGCCTGCGGGAACTGGAGAATCCGTCGATCCTCCTGCAAGCCCAGTCTGATGCGTTGAAATTGGAAATAAAAATTACAAAGCCCGGGATATCCCGGGCTTTTATGATTTTTTAATAACTGTCCACGCTCACGGCTCCATTTTTTCTCAGTACCGAACCAACACGGTCAATCTTGTCGTCGTCCGTTCTCATGCTGAAAAGAATTTTGCCTGCTTTTATGTCCGTTTCATACTGCTTGCTCTTGTTCTCCGGAATTCCCAGGTCCACGAGCCCGCCTACGATTCCGCCTGTCACCGCTCCAGAAAGCAAACCGGTTATGGGACCGGCCGCCGCGATGATGCCCAGGCCCGGGATTACCATGCTTCCCGCCCCTATCAACAGGCCTGCAAGTCCGCCAAGGATTCCCCCGGTGACGACGCCGTCAGAAATGTTGTCATTTATACCCCTGCCCCCATTTTTCATCGTGGCATTCGCTGCTCCGTTTCCGCCCATGGTGGCTGTGGTTCCCTTCCAGTCTGAGTCCTGTTCTTTTGCAACGATTGAAATGTCATCGGTTCTCAGGCCCTGTTCCTTTATCTGGTTAGCTGCATTTTCAGCACTGCTGTAATTATCAAAGATTGCAACAACGGTTTTTGACATTTAACTTCCTCCTCCATTCTTAAATTCAGTTTTAGGTTTCGTAAAAAGAACTGCATTTATACTCACGCCTAAAATTGTAATTTTTTCTTAATGTCAGCCATAGGATTTAAGTGTATAATTTAATAAGGGGCCAATAGCTTTTATACAATTTTTGAGGTGTAAACAAATGAAAAAATATTTTTATTTAAAAATCGTCATGATTCTCGTTATTTTATTATCTCTGGTAGTTCCCGCCAATGCCGCGGTTGATGCAAAGCTTCAAAGTCAATATGCGCAGGACCTTGTGACCCTTAAGCTTTTAAAGGGTTACGCCGACGGAAGCCTCGGTCTTCAAAACAATATCAAGCGGAGTGAATTTGTCACTTTTGTCGTCAGAATGCTGGGGTATGAAAACAGCACCGAAGCCAACGGGGTAACGGTTTCTTTTAAAGATATTGACAAAAAGCACTGGGCGTATAATAATATTAAAGTTGCTATAAAACTTAAGCTCATCAGCGGATATCCGGACAATACCGTGGGCCCCGAGAAAAATGTAACTTACTCCGAAGCGCTTACGGTACTGGTGAGAGCGCTAGGCTATGAGAAGACGTTAAGCGGCAAATGGCCGGATAATGTGATAAGCAAAGCCGCACAGCTGGGTATAAGCAAAGACGTGAGTTTATCCGCGAACAAGCAGATAACCCGTGGCGAAATGGCCGTATTGGTCCACAATTCGCTCACTGTAGACTTTAACAAATAGCAACTGTTTTTATTCTCAGGAATCGTTAAAATATATCTTCTGTCAGGAGCATCTCGATGCAGTTACAGGGCTTCCTATTCATGTTTTTAATGCTGATTCTTTTTCCTGTTGTAATTTTAACCTCACACCATGAGGTGTTTTTTGTTATCCTTTCAATCATATTGTTCATAAGTTCCGCAAGGAATATCCACTCGCTCATTTTCTATTATGATGATCCTGCGGAAATATCTGAGGAGGAAGGCGTAATTGAAGAAGAAGAGAGAGATGATTTTAACAGCCTGTTGAATCTCGACTTTACAAAAATTGAAACAGGGCTGAAAACCGTCTATGGATTGATTGTATTTCTGTTTTTTGCTTACTGCATCTTCTTTGTTAACAATATTTGGGTAAAAATTTTCATTCTGGCTATTGCTTTATATCAGATATATGATATTATAAGTATGCAAAAAAAAGACATTTCGCAGCAATTATCCAGGATAAAGCATATTGAGCTCTTGCTTGTAAATATAAGTATCCTTGTAATCGTCTTGATTACCGCCTGCAATAAATATATAAAAAATATAATTTGATCAATCAAGAATATTTTTTGGCACCGCCAAAATTTATTTTTCAGAACGGGAAGATACTAGGGGAGGATCTTTCCGTTTTGTGTTTCATAAGGGATTATGCTCCCCCGTGAATTTTTAACTGAATCCAATCTACTTGTTTTACAAAATGACATTTCCTTTTCCCATAAATTTCAGGGTGTCTCGTCAAACAGAAGTTTTCCATTGATTTCTTTATCATTTTTCACCTTGTTTGCAAGATTCATCTGTTCGGGTTGCAAATTTTTCGGAGAAAATTCCAAAAAGTATTGAATGTACCCTGTATACATGTTATAATTACTTAAACTAACGAAGGCTCTAGCAAATTTCGCATTTTTAGCGCCTTTTTATGTAATATGGACAACTGAATAGGTTTTAACAACGAAGTTAAAAATTTGTAAAAGGCATGCTCAATGGGGAGTTTTAAGTCATTTTTGGGGCGTGCTTTTTTATATTTACCTCTCTCCTGGTTATTTCCATGGAATGGTAAATGAATTTGCAGGATTTTTTTTACTTTGCTGCATTTTGGGGTTATATAAAGACGGTAGTACGGTGGGTTATAGAAAAGGTTTTGTGGGGATCATTTTATATTTTTGTATGTCACATAATTTATTTCTTACCGCTAAACGGATTTCCATGAAAAACGTTTATTTTTTTCTCACTTTGGCAAAAGCCTCCCGTCTGCTGGCTTCTAGCAGTTGTCCTTTATCCTTTGAAACAAATTTTAGTTATAAATTAAAGGTCAGAGAGGTTGTATTAAAATGATTCTAAATGGACTACCACCCAAGCAGGGTCTTTATGACCCACAGTTTGAACGTGACGCATGTGGTATCGGTTTTGTGGCCAACATCAAAGGGAACAAATCCCACGAAATTGTGAAGCAGGCACTGACCGTACTGATGAACCTCACCCATCGCGGAGGCTGCGGTGCTGAATCCAACACCGGTGACGGTGCCGGAATTCTTCTTCAGATTCCACACGGTTTCTTTAAAGAAGCCTGTGCCGGCCTGAGTATTAATCTTCCTTCCCCTGGCGAATATGGCGTCGGAATGGTTTTCCTTCCGCAGGACCCTTCCCACAGGGAAGAATGTGAAAAAATCTTTGAAGGCATCATCAAAGAGGAAAAGCAATTATTTCTTGGCTGGAGAACCGTACCCACCGACGATTCCTCCCTCGGCGAAACGGCGAAGGCATGCATGCCCTTCATCCGTCAGATATTTATCGGGCGTAGTGCCGGTGTAGATAATGATACGGCCTTTGAAAGAAAGCTTTATGTAATACGCAAGAGGGCTGAAAATGCCATCCGGTATGCCGGCAATAAAAATCATGAATTCTTTTATATAGCAAGCCTTTCCTCCAGAACAATCGTATATAAAGGTATGCTCCTGGCGGAACAGGTGGACCGTTTCTACAAAGAGCTGGCAGACCCTGCTCTTGATACGGCACTCGCCCTGGTTCACTCCAGGTACAGTACAAATACATTCCCAAGCTGGGAGCGGGCCCATCCAAACAGATATGTCATGCACAACGGGGAAATCAACACCCTCCGCGGCAATGTAAACTGGATGTATGCCCGTCAGTCCATGTTAAATACCGACCTGTTCGGGGACGACATCTCAAAGGTGTTTCCCATAATAAACCAGGACGGCAGTGACTCGGCCATGTTCGACAACTGTCTGGAGTTTTTGTCCCTTACGGGCCGTTCTCTGGCACATGCCGCCATGATGATGATTCCCGAGCCCTGGCAGAATCACGACACCATGAACGATGAAATGAAAGCTTTTTATGAATACCACAGCTGCCTCCTGGAGCCCTGGGATGGCCCTGCTGCCATGGCCTTCTCCGATGGCGTACAAATAGGGGCCATTCTTGACAGGAACGGCCTCCGTCCTTCGCGTTATTATGTGACCAAGGATGATATGGTAATCCTGTCTTCCGAAGTAGGTGTGCTGGACATACCCCCGGAAAAGGTGGCCCGCAAGGAACGCCTCCGTCCCGGCAGAATGCTGCTCATCGACACAAAAGAAGGCAAAATCATCAATGATGAAGAGCTCAAGCACACCATTGCCTCCAGGTACCCCTACCGCCAGTGGCTTGACGAACACCTTCTCAAGCTTGAAACCCTGGCCGAAGCGCCTGAAGTTCCCGAACCGGACCACGAAACGGTGCTTCAGAGGCAAAAGGCTTTCGGCTATACCTACGAAGATCTAAGAGCCATCATCACACCCATGGCCAAGGATGGTGTGGAACCGATCGGGGCTATGGGAAACGACGCTCCCCTGGCAGTGCTTTCAAGCAAGCAGCAGTTGCTGTACAACTATTTCAAGCAGTTGTTTGCACAGGTAACCAATCCCCCCATTGACGCCCTGCGTGAGGAAATCGTCATCGGGACGGAAACCTATATGGGTTCTGAAGGCAGCCTTCTGAATCCCACCCCCGAAAGCTGCCGCCAGCTTAAGCTGAAAATACCCGTCATCGATAACAATGAACTGGAAAAGATCCGGCATATCAAGGACCCGGGCTTTAAATCCGTAACCCTGCCCATCGTCTTTAAGGTTTCAGAGGGTGGAAAAGGTCTTGAAAAAGCAATGGAAGAGCTATTCAGGTCCGCGGATGAGGCTTTTGCCCGGGGCGCCAACATACTGATCCTCTCCGACAGGGGCATTAACAGTGAGTATGCCGCTATTCCGGCTCTGCTGGCAGTATCGGGACTGCACCATCACACCATACGTAACTGCACCCGTACTCAGCTGAGCATTGTGCTGGAATCGGGAGAACCCCGCGAAGTTCACCATTTTGCCCTTTTGCTGGGCTATGGAGCTTCGGCAATTAATCCATACCTGGCTTTTGAAACCATCGACGACATGATCCGTCAGGGTTTGATGACAGGAATCGATTATAAAGCGGCGGTCAAGAAATATTTGAAGGCTTGCTCCAAAGGTGTTGTAAAGGTGCTGTCCAAGATGGGCATCTCCACCATACAGAGCTATCAGGGGGCCCAGATCTTTGAAGCGGTGGGCTTGAATGAAGCTTTCGTTGAAAAATACTTTAAATGGACGCCGTCACGAATTGGCGGCATCGGCCTGGAGGAAATCGCCCTTGAAGCAAAGCTGCGCCATGACTCAGCCTTTGACGGGCGCATTGATTTCGACGGCACCCTGGATGTAGGCGGTGACTATCAATGGCGCAAGGATGGAGAGGAACACCTCTTCAACCCGGAAACCATCCACCGGCTGCAGTATGCCTGCCGTACAAACAATTACAGCCTTTTTAAGGAATACTCAACGCTTTTGGATGAACAGACCCAGAGGCTGTACACCTTGAGGGGCCTTATGGAGCTTATACCCGCGGCAAATCCTGTTCCGCTTGAAGAGGTTGAATCCGTTGACTCCATTTGCAGGCGTTTCAAAACGGGTGCCATGTCCTACGGTTCCATCAGCAAGGAAGCCCATGAAGCTCTGGCAATCGCCATGAACCGTTTGCAGGGTAAGAGCAACACGGGAGAGGGTGGGGAAGATCCTGCCCGCTTTATTCCCGATACCAACGGAGATTCACGCTGCAGCGCCATCAAGCAGGTTGCTTCGGGCAGATTTGGCGTTACCAGCCACTATCTTATAAATGCAAAGGAAATACAGATAAAAATGGCCCAGGGTGCAAAGCCCGGCGAAGGCGGCCAACTGCCGGGGCGTAAGGTTTATCCCTGGGTTGCCCGTACGAGGCACTCAACGCCCGGTGTGGGCCTTATCTCCCCGCCGCCCCATCATGATATTTACTCCATTGAAGACCTGGCGGAACTTATTCATGACCTTAAGAATGCAAACCGTGGCGCCCGCATCAATGTAAAGCTGGTTTCCGAGGTCGGTGTCGGCACCATCGCCGCTGGTGTGGCAAAAGGCAGAGCGGACGTGGTTCTTATCAGCGGCTATGACGGCGGTACCGGCGCTTCTCCAAGGACCAGCATAAGGCATGCAGGGCTTCCCTGGGAGCTGGGCCTTGCAGAAACCCACCAGACCCTTCTCCTTAACAACCTGCGGAGCCGTATCGTGGTGGAAACCGACGGCAAGCTCATGACAGGCCGTGACGTGGTCATCGCAGCTTTGCTTGGCGCCGAAGAGTTCGGCTTTGCCACCACTCCGCTGGTAGTGCTGGGCTGTGTAATGATGAGGGTCTGTAACCTGGATACCTGCCCTGTGGGCGTAGCTACCCAAAATCCGGAACTGCGCAAAAAATTTGCAGGGGATCCCCAGTATGTCGTAAACTTCATGCACTTTATTGCACAGGAAATGCGTGAAATCATGGCGACTCTCGGTTTCCGCACCATCGAAGAGATGGTTGGAAGGACCGACAGGCTTTCCACCGCAAAGGCCGTTGAGCATTGGAAGGCTTCCAAGCTTGATCTTTCGAGCATCCTATACAGGCCCCAGGTGCCTGAAACCGTCGGGCAGTTCTGCCAGATGCCCCAGGATCACGGGCTTGAAAATTCCCTGGACATTAAGGTACTTCTTGAGCTTTGCAAGCCCGCACTGGAGAAAGGCGAAGAAGTAAAGGCAGAGCTTGACATAAAGAATACTAACCGTGTCGTAGGTACCATCCTGGGCAGCGAGGTGACGAAAAAGTATGGCGCCAATGGCCTTCCCGAAGATACCATAAGCCTTAAGTTCAGTGGTTCTGCCGGGCAGAGCTTCGGTGCCTTCGTTCCCAGAGGTCTAAGGCTGGAGCTGGAGGGAGACGCAAATGACTATATCGGCAAGGGTCTCTCCGGAGGCAAGCTCATCGTATATCCTCCGAAGGTTTCTTCCTTCACCCCTGAAGAAAACATCGTTATCGGAAATGTGGCCTTCTATGGTGCGACAAGCGGTGAAGCCTATATCCGCGGTATTGCAGGAGAACGTTTCTGCGTAAGGAACAGCGGTGCTCATGCCGTCGTGGAAGCCGTGGGCGACCACGGCTGCGAATACATGACCGGCGGAAGAGTGGTGGTGCTTGGTCCCACCGGAAGGAATTTCGCCGCAGGCATGTCCGGCGGTATCGCTTATGTACTTGATGAATCAGGTGACTTTATTGCCAGATGCAATAAGGAAATGGTGGATATTGAAAAGCTTGAGGATGCAGAGGAAATCGGCGAAGTCAAATCGATGATCGCCAGACACCTTGAATACACCGGAAGTTCTGTAGCCCGTAAAGTACTCGATAACTGGGACAACATGGTTTCCAGGTTCGCCAGGGTTATTCCCAAGGACTACCGGAGGATGCTGGAAGCAATCAAGCGTGTTCAGGCGTCCGGACTCACGGGCGAAGAAGCTCTTATGGCAGCCTTTGAGGAAAACAACCGTGATGTTGCGCGTATTGGCGGCAATTAGGGACAGTTAAAATATCTAGCCCGGGTTCGGCTGAACCTTAAACTGTTTTTTGGGAGGAATTACAATGGGTAAACCTACAGGATTTATGGAATATAAAAGGTTGGTTCCGGCGGACCGTGCTCCGGCGGAAAGGATCAAGGACTGGGACGAGTTTCATCTCCACCTTTCCGACGAGGAGCAAAAGGTCCAGGGTGCCAGGTGCATGGATTGCGGCATACCGTTCTGTCATACCGGAATATTGATTAACGGCATGGCTTCCGGCTGCCCCATAAACAACCTTATCCCGGAATGGAATGATTTAATCTATAAAGGTTTGTGGAAAGAGGCCCTATCCAGGCTTCTGAAGACCAACAACTTCCCCGAATTCACGGGAAGGGTCTGTCCCGCACCCTGTGAAGGCTCTTGCACCGTGGGTATCAATGACCCGCCGGTGACCATAAAGGTAAATGAATGTACCATCATTGACAAAGGCTTTGAAGAGGGCTGGATCGCTCCCAACCCTCCCAGAACACGTACAGGAAAGATTGTAGCCGTTGTCGGCTCCGGACCTTCCGGTCTTGCCTGTGCCGACCAGCTTAACAAAGTAGGGCACAGCGTGACGGTTTTTGAACGTTCAGACCGTGTTGGCGGCTTGCTCATGTATGGAATCCCCAACATGAAGCTGGACAAGAAAGTGGTTCAAAGGCGTGTGGACCTTATGTCCGCTGAGGGTGTCAGCTTTGTGGTAAACACCGAGGTTGGCAAGGCCTATCCCGCAGATAAGCTTATGGAAGAATTTGATGCCGTCGTATTGTGCGGCGGGGCCACAAATCCCAGGGATCTCCGGGTTGAAGGCCGTCAGCTGAAGGGTGTCCATTACGCCATGGAGTTCCTGCACGCAAATACCAAAAGTCTTTTGGATTCGGCTTTAAGTGATGGAAGCTTCATCTCCGCAAAAGATAAAGATGTCATCGTCATCGGCGGCGGCGATACGGGTACCGACTGTGTTGCCACTTCCATCCGTCATGGCTGCCGGAGTGTGACACAGCTTGAAATCATGCCCCAGCCGGCAGATGCAAGAACTCCCGACAATCCATGGCCCCAATGGCCCAAAGTCCTGAAAGTGGATTACGGGCAGGAAGAGGCTGAATTCCTGTATGGGCGCGACCCAAGGGATTATTGTGTGACGACCAAAAAGATTGTCGGGGATGGGGACGGAAATGTAAAAGAAGTCCACACGGTAAAGGTTGAATGGAAAAAGGATGACGCCGGACGTTTTATCCCTGTGGAAATACCGGGCTCTGAAAAGATTTATCCCGCCCAGCTGGTTCTCCTTGCGATGGGCTTCCTTGGTCCGGAAGAGACGGTCTTAAAACCCCTTGGTATCCAGCAGGCTGCACGGTCTAATGTGAAGGCTGATTACGGGAAGTTCACAACCAATGTCAAAGGTGTTTTCTCCGCAGGAGACATGCGCCGCGGGCAAAGCCTCGTGGTATGGGCCATCAATGAAGGAAGAGCCGCCGCCAGGGAATGCGACAAATACCTCCGTGGGTACACCAATCTGCCGTGACAATTAGAAACAGTAAAAGGATGTCTCAACTGAGGCATCCTTTATTTCATTCCTTTTTTCTACTGGAACTTCACGTCCACTCCGATGACTCCGATGATTGCTCCTCCATTGTCCTTGATGGGGGCGGAGAGAGTAATGCAGGGGCTCTTGGTTATGGCCGAGATATAGACGGGTGAAATATAATCTTCTCCCGCGATGCTCCTCTTGAACCACTCCCTTACGCTGGCGTTTGCAATTCCCGCCTCAGGAATGGAGCAGATGAACCTGCCTTTTTTGTCGTTGGTCCATGCCGCCTCAATAAAATCATATTTGTTGATGAGGTTTTGCAGGATACTCCGGTGAGTGCCCTTGTCAATGGTTAAAAGGCCTGTATTGCTCTTGATTTCCTTATTGATGATTTTAAAGGCTTCCTCCACTTTCGCCATGGCTTCATTGTTCATTTCATTGACCGCTTCAAATTGTGAGCTTTCAAAGAGCTTTGCCAGGTTCTTTGAGGCCTCGTTGAGCCTTGTGCCCATTTCCGCCAGGTCTTCGATGCTCTGCTTTTGCTTGTGTACCGACTCCTTCACGTCTTCCACGCTTCGTGAAGTTATGTTCACTACTTTTTCCACCGCCTCGATTTCCTTACCCACCTCGTGGGTCAATTGAACTTCTTTCTCGGAAAGGTCGTTGATCTTCTTGACCATATTACGCACATCGCCATAGGAAGTATTGATTTTTTCCAGGTTGTCCTCTATGACCCGGGTCAGGGTTACGCCCTTCTCCACCCTGACAGAGTTCTCCTTTACCACCTCGTATACGCCTTTTACTTCCTGTTGTATGTTGTTTATCAGGCTGTTTACGTCCTTGACCGCATCCCCTGTATTCTCCGCCAGCTTTCTGATTTCATCGGCCACCACGGCAAAGCCTTTTCCCGCTTCTCCCGCTCTGGCCGACTCGATGGAAGCATTCAGGGCCAAAAGGTGTGTCTGCTTTGAAACATTGTTGACGGTTTCCAGGATGTGTACGATCTCTCCCGAAGTCACAATAAGCTTTTCCATATAGCCTAAGGTGCCCTGTGAAGATTCCTGGATGCTGTTAATGGTATTTACGATTTCAAGAATCTCTTCCAGGCTGCTCTGTATGACCTCATTGGATGAGGTACTGGTGCTCTCCATCTCGGTAGAAGTTTGGCGCGCTTCCTCCAGGAGCTCTATGACGTCCCTCACGCCCTTAAGGGTATTGTTGATGTTGTTGTTGACCTCCGCATTCAGCTCGCTCATTTCCTTTGTCTCGGCATAAACCTGCTGTGCAAAGGCGTTGCTCTCATCCAGGGTGATTCCCAGATGCTCCGATACGGAAGATACCTGGCTGGATGCAACCTGAAGCTCGAAATTGAACCTTTTTACCTCGTCCCGCAAGCTGTCGGCGATGCTCTGAAGCTCCGAAAAATGCTTTTTCAGCGGCCTGATGTAAAGAAAAGCAAACCCAAGCATGGCCGCAAAATATATCAATGCTTTAAGCCAGGCCGGCTGCAGGGGGACAAAGAGAAAATATACCGAGGATATTATAATTGCCGCAATCTGCGGCAATAACAGCTTGGAATCTTTCATATTGCATTCCTCCAGACAGTGAGATTAATTAATTTTACAACTTTGGCGTCAATCCTCTATGGGACTGTCTTCTTATATATTTCTATTGAAAAAAAGCGCCAGAACACAGTCTCCTTGTGTTAAGCGCCTTTGTCCGAATCCTCATTGATTATTTAAATTTTAACACGCTGCTTGCATTTTTGCAATAAGCGATACCGCCATCCTTCAAAGTTTTAAAAATTCTCTCATCCTGTCGCTGATTTCCTGCGCCCCGGCCTCCTTTTCCATTTCCGCAAACACCCTTAAAAGGGGCTCTGTACCCGAGAACCGCACGCTGATCCATCCACCGTTTTTGAAATATACCTTCAGCCCGTCCCGGTAGCTGGTTTTTTCGATCTCAAGACCGAATTCAGGGATCTCCCTATCTTCAAAAACCAATTTCACCAGCCTGGCCTTGTCTTCGCTGCTGAATCTGAAATCGTTCTCCACCATAAAGAAGTGTCCAAACCGCCCGTGGATCTCTTCAAGGAGCTCCGACAGATTTTTTCCCGTTACGCTCAGCAGCTCGATCAGAAGGCTGGCCGCAAAGATTCCATCCTTACCGCTGATATGTCCGCGGATCGTCAGTCCCCCGCTGCTTTCTCCCCCGATAAGGGCATTCTGTGCTTCCATGGTGGAGCTGATATGTTTAAAACCCACCGGCACCTCATAGCATTCTTCACCAAACCCCCGGGCTATTTTGTCCAGCAGGTGCGTCGTGGCGATGTTCCTCACGACTCCGCCTTTCCAGCCTTTATATTTGAGCAGGTAGTAGTACAGCAATGCCAATATGCTGTTGGGGTGGATAAAGTTTCCTTTTTCATCGATAATCCCCAGGCGGTCCGCATCTCCGTCCGTTCCTATCCCGATGTCATAGCCTTTTTCCACCACCATGTCCTTCAGCCGGTGCAGCGTATGGGTGCTGGGTGAAGGGAGCCTTCCTCCGAAAAGCGTATCATGCCTGTCGTTGATGATATCAACTTCACATCTTGCCGTAATGAGAATGGTTTGGAGGGAGGTTTTTGAAACGCCGTACATGGGGTCCAGGAGTATTTTCAGCTTCCTGTTTTTTATTGCATTCATATCGATCATGCCTATAATGGTGTCGATATACTCGTTGAAAGGATCGATTACCTGGATGAGGCCGTTGCCTTTGGCCTCTTCAAAGTCCACGCATTCGATTTCTTCCGCCTTGATCTTCGCAATAAAACCCTCAATTGCCAGGGTTACCTCTTCCGTTGCATCCCTGCCACCCCTGGTGAAAATCTTTATTCCGTTGTAGTCGGCCGGATTGTGGCTGGCCGTGACTGCCGCACCATAGCAGGCCCGCATTGCTTTTACGGTGAACATTATCAGGGGGGTGGGCGCAACCTTTTCAATAAAAAACACCTTTATCCCGTTTCCCGCCAAAACCTCTGCCATCCACCTGGCCGCCTTATCCGACAGGAATCTCCTGTCATAGCCTATGACAAAGCCGCTCTCCCCGCACTGTTGGGCCTTTATGAGGTCTGCCGCCGCCTGGGAAAGAAGCTGTACGTTCGCTTTGGTAAATTCTTCGCCGATGATTGCCCTCCAGCCACCGGTGCCAAATTTGATCATATTCAAATTCTCCTTTTGAAATTATATCGATGGTCCCACCGTCTGCTTTTATTATAGCTTCACCGCTTTGCTTTTACATTGGACTGCTTTGGTATTAATTGTTCAATCTTGGCCCTCATTTTACCCCGCGGGCTATTTCCGTCGCAATGTCCTGATGCTCTTTGCTTCCCAGGGTTTTCTCGGGATCAAGTGCCGCTCTGTTGTTCTCAAGAATTCCCCTTCTGTATTTTACATCCAATATTCTTTTTACCGATTCATTCAATCTTTCTTCAGAAATCCTTCCACTCTTCACGGCTTCCAGCAAACCGCCGTATGCCTTTTCGATGCTTTCCGGCATCAGCAGGATGTCCGCTCCGGCCTCAAAGGCCTTCACGGCCGCCGCATCCGGCGTATAGTATTTGGAAATTGCCGCCATCTCAAGGGCATCCGTGATAATCAGCCCCTTGAATTTCATTTCATTCCTCAGGATTTCCGTAAGCACCTCTTTCGAGAGGGTGGCCGGGAGGTCGTTTTTTGTTACCTGCGGAACCTGTATATGGGCCGTCATGATTCCGTCCGCTCCTGCGTCAATGCCCCTTTGGAAAGGCGGGAACTCCACCTTGTCCAGCCTGTCCCTGTTGTGTTTGATAATGACCGCTCCCGTATGGGTATCGGTGGACGTATCCCCGTGCCCGGGAAAATGCTTCAGGACGGCTGTCACATTTTGCTCCTGTATTCCCTTCACTTCGGCTTCAACCATTTTTGCCACCAGCTCCGGGTCGGCGCCAAAAGAACGTTTTCCGATGACAGGATTCTTGGGATTGGTATTCACATCGGCAATGGGCGCAAAATCCATGTTGAACCCCAGAGAGGATACCTCCTCGGCAATGACCCTGCCTGCCTGCCTCGCCAGTTCAGGATCCCCTGTACTGCCGATGTCCCAGTTGGAGGGAAGCTTTGTGGAATGCAGCCCGGAGTTGCCGCCCATCCTGCTGGTAGCACCCCCTTCTTCGTCAATGGCAATGAACATGGGCAGCTTGCTGATGGCCTGCATGTCGTCGATCAGCTTTTTGGTCTGGGGTATGGTCTGAAGGTTTTCGGAAAACAGTATGACTCCTCCAAGGAGATTGTTCTTTATCCTCTGCCTTGCGGAATCCGTCAGCTCCAGTGCCGCCTTTGTGTCGGGAAGATACCGGAGCGACATGATGAACACCTGGCCCACCTTCTCTTCAAGGGTCATGCTCTTCAGCAGGACTTCCACCTTGTCGTCATTTTCTTTGTTGCCATTTTCTTTATTTTCACCGGTCGAACCTTCCTCTGGCTCTTTTTGGTCCCCCTGGCTGTTTTGATTGCCGGAATCACTTCCTCCATTCTTTTCCTTGCCGCAGCCGGCAGGCACCACCAGCATCAGCACCATCGCCAGTACCAGGGATATGATTTTATTTAACGCCTTCTTTTTTACAAGGGACATCTACTCAGCTCCTTCCTGTCTCTAAAGTATGCCCTATTCTTATTTTACCATGAAATAAAACAGGCGCCGTATGGGAAAATCAGCGCCTGAACTTTTGAGCTATAGTAATCTATCTTACAGACCCATGAGGACGTCCACTTCATTTTCCGTCCCCGGTGCCTGGGGTTTGATGCACCCTTCCACCGGTTCCCCGTTCAGCCGGATGGACCTTACGCCCTTTTGCACGCCGCCGGGATTTTTCACCGTTATTCTGTATACCGCCCCACGCCATCTGCGTACGACCTGGAATTCCTTCCAGTCCCCGGGAATACAAGGGTCTACCACCATGCCCTCAAAGCTGAGACGTATTCCCAGCATCCAGCGGGTGGCGGCGAAGTATGCCCATCCTGCACTGCCGGTAAGCCACGGGTGCCGTGCCCTTCCGTGGGCGCTATGGTCCCGTCCCATGATGAATTGGCAGTAGGAGTAGGGCTCCGCTTCCCGGATTTCGATCCTGTCATTCTGGTTATAGGGCAAAAGGGCGTCATAGAATTTCATGGCCCTGTCGCCTCTTCCAAGCCGGCATTCCGCAACCCATGCCCAGGGGTTGGGATGGCTGAAGATGGCGCCGTTTTCTTTTATCCCCTTATAAACACGTGTCACAAAGCCGATGTCATCGTTGGGCTTTGAATAGGCAGGTGCATTCAAATGCAAGCCATACTCCGAATAGAGGTATTCGTCCACGGAGTCCATACAGGT